>JADBKC010000180.1 GCA_014896555.1 Caryophanales bacterium
TAGACCTAAATCTGTCCCATACGTTCAGAGTAAGGGGACTTACTGCGGGAAGTTTCTAGGCCCAATGTCTAAAATAGACACAATCCAATGATTTAAATGGTATTTAGATGAACAAATTGCAAAGAGAGATGAATCCAAATCTGTTGGATTCATTTCTCTTTTTTGCTTGCGATTAGCATGTTTTCGATCTGTATATGCCAAATTCTCGCCTAAAAGATGACGATCTTTTCAGTACTCTCCTTATATTTGTTTTGTAATTCGCTTTTTCATATAACCCAGTTAAGAAAAAAATAAAAAAACCTTTTCTTGTTTGAATCAAGGAAAAGTCGTTCCATTTCTTGAAAACGACTGTGATGGGAAAACAATATATTCTTGAATAGTCTGATAAGCCTCAATTTTAGTTCCTGAGTTGTACTAAATCATTTTTCTGTCTTTCAATATGAGAAAAACAATTTCATACAGACTTTATTGTACGAAAAGTCCTCTTCTTAAATGGTCTTTCTTAAATTTTTAGATATAAATGTACATGAAAAGCCTTAATTGCAATGGAAAAGGGATCGCATCAAAATCATCCTGCTTTTTATTATTCAATTGAGTACGGCTTAAACGTTTCAATCACTTTCGTATACTTTTCTTTTGTCTTAATGGGAATTCCGTGTTGTAATTCCTTTTGGACGCCGCTTTCAAGTTTATGGACATCAATTTGAAAGAAAGTTTGAATAATCTTGGCATTTTTTTCTTCCGGTTTTCCGCTGAAGATGGATAAAACCCCTTTGTCCGTAATGCCAAAATAGCCATTTGCTTTCAATAAGGGAGATATATCGTTTATTTTTTTTTGGAACACAGCCTCGGTATCATCCATTTCTACTAATTTCCAGTCTTTATAACGTTCAAGTATATCGCTAAAAGAAATGAATGGCTCTGACCGGATTTCTTCGCTGACCTCTCCGTCCACATAAATTCTGTCTAAAATCACGGTCATTTTTTTTTCAGAGACATTGGGTGATGCAACAGCTGCAGTACTTACTAGCTTTTCTTCACTTTTGGCCGATTTTTTACTTGTATTTGTTTTTGCTTCATCGTGGAAAATCGTAAGGAAGAACGCTCCTGCCACCAATAACAGCATGAAACTGACTCTTGTAAACAGCGTCATGTAACCACCACCTAAAAGTATTGAACTCTTGTTGATAGTTTGTTCCAAAAAGGAGAAATATAATCATAATCGAAAGAGCAACAAAGATAGTCGATTTGTTGGAGATTTTATCCTGCTTTTTCTCATTCGGCCAAAATATCCGGCTTCTCGACAGCCAAAGAAAAACATTCTATTTTTGGCTTATTTATTATAGAATGAAGGCAAAAGCGTCCGTTATAAGCTTGTATAGTGAATCGGACGGACAATGCGGAGCAAAGGAGAAGATCATATTGCAGCAATTCCTTACATTACAACGGATACGCAGTTCAGCAAAATTTTTCTTTTCGTTGGCAATCATTGTATTTGTCCTTTTTCAAGGAAAAAGAGAGCTTTCCCATATCTCCGTTAGCGATTCTATCCGCATATTAAAAAGTCTTTCTTCCTACCAAGTGACGGTCGTCGTATTATTAGGCTTGCTGGCAGTAAGCACAATGTTTCTTTATGATTACTTTCTTATCCGTTTTTTGAACTTGAATATTCGAACCGGAAAAATATTCCGCATCTCTTGGATCGCCAATACGCTTAATGGAATTTTGGGCTTTGGCGGAATCATTGGCGCAGGATTAAGAATGATGCTGTATAAAGAGCATACGAAAGAAGAATCTAAGCTGTTGCGGGGAATTGCTTGGATGACGACGGGCACCCTTGCCGGCTTGTCGATTTATTGTCTATTCGTGCTGTTGAACTTATTTCATGCCAAGCCGCTGCTTGAAAGCAAAAAGTGGCTTGACATCGTTCTAGTCGCTGTAGCACTCTATTTGCCCGCTTTTTTTCTTCTATCTCGCATAAAAGGGAAAGACGCTACTTCTATTACCTTATCGGCACAATATGTGGCCACTTCCATTATTGAATGGCTATCAGCGGCCATCGTCGCCTTTTTTTCTTTGCGGGTTCTAGGAGTCCATGTACCGTTTGGAACAGCTTGCGGCATTTTTTTTACTTCAGCCGCTGCCGGATTGATCAGTATGATTCCCGGAGGCTTAGGGGCATTTGACGTGATTTACTTAATCGGTTTTCAAGAGCTCGGCTTTCAAGAAGAAACGATTGTGTCCGCACTGTTATTGTATCGGACGGTTTATTACTTTTTGCCCTCTCTTCTCGGGCTTGTATTTACCATTTACGAATTCAGCGGCAACGTTTTGAAAAAGCCGGAAATCAAACCGATTCTTGGTCCGGCAATTGATACTTCGAGTGTCGTCTTGTCCTTGCAAAAAAACTGGGTGCAAAAAATTCCGTATTTGTCTTTTTCCATTTTAGTGTTTTTAAGCGGAGTCTACTTATTTTTGTATGGAATAGAGCCTTATCATTTTGACCATTCGATCGCCGGCAAAGATTATACACGTTATATCAAATTACTGTTTGATGCCTCTTTGGTCGCCCTTTCCATCACTTTAATATTAAATGTCAAAGGGGTTTATTTAGGGACAAAACGAGCTCGCCATTTCGTCTTTCATAGTTTTGTTCTTGCGCTCCTTTTTGTTCTCTTGACAGCAGGAACCGTTTTAGAGGTCATTTGGCTGATTGGCATGATCCTGCTTTTTGGCTACTCTAAGAGAAAATTCGACCGCATCCGCCGGCCTCTGACCGGGGTGCGCAAACTTATGGTTGCGGGCTTATTTCTGTTGCTTTATTGGATCTACTTTATCATGTTAAACAGCCTTCCCGATTATGCGTACGAACTAGGAATGACCGTGAAAAGAAATGATGTCGAATTGACGTTTGGAATGAGTGCCTCCATCTTCCTAATCCTTAATATCGTTTTTTATTACAGTTTTGAGTCGAAGCATAATGAAAGATTCGAAATGGAAGTTTCCGATGAGAAGCTTTTGGAATTGCTGCATCATTATGGAGGAAATTATTTAAGCCATTTGGCGTTTTTAGGGGATAAATCCTTTTTCTTGTCCCGAGATGAAAAAGCCTTTGTTCAATTTTCGATTATTCGGGATAAAGTGGTAGTGCTTGGCGATCCAGTGGGAGAACCAGACTCGTTTTATTCATTGCTGAATGATCTGTATAAAAAAGCAGATCGTTTCGGTTATCATATCATTTTTTATCAAGTCCAGTCTAAATACATGCCAATGTACCATGACTTTGGCAACTCATTCTTTAAACTTGGAGAGAAAGCGATCGTCGATTTAACTTCATTTTCATTAAGGGGAAAGCGAAAGGCGGGTCTTCGGGCCACAAAGAACCGTTTAATAAGAGAAAATATCCGCTTCCGGATGGTGGAACCACCGTTTACAGACGAATTTTTCCACAATCTTGAAGAAGTCTCTAATCAATGGCTTGGCAAGAAAAAAGAAAAAGGATTTTCTTTAGGTTATTTTGATCGAGACTATCTTTCACTCGCCCCAGTCGCGGTATTAGAAACGGAAGAAGGAAAAACAATCGCCTTTGCCAGTTTAATGCCGACTTACCAGGAAGGAATTATTTCCATCGACTTAATGCGCTATTTGCCCGATGCTCCTCCTGGCGTTATGGACGGTCTATTGATTGCCATGATTGAATGGGCACAGGAACACGGCTATACCACGTTTAATTTAGGTATGACGCCGCTTTCCAATGTCGGCCAAACAGAAACTGCTTTTTGGCCGGAACGGATTGCTTCCCATATGTTTCATCATATTCAATATATTTACCATTTTGCCGGATTGCGAAAATTCAAGGAAAAATATGATCCAAACTGGCAGCCCAGATATATGGCTTACCGGAAATACCGCTTTTTACCTTTCTCCATGATCGATGTCGCAAGGCTTATTAATCGGGGGAAACCATAATCTGCCGAAAAATATAGCTAAACAAAAAGGACATGCTGGCATCCCGCGCGTTTATCTCAGATTGCCAACATGTCCTTTATTACACCGTGGACGCTTGAGTTTATTATTATTCAAAACCGTCTATATGAGTCCTAAAAACGGAGCTTAATCATCGTTTGATGATGGACTCATCTTGTTAAGCCTCTTGATAGTTGTGGTAAATTTCTTGCACATCA
>JADBKC010000181.1 GCA_014896555.1 Caryophanales bacterium
ATGAGCATTCGGATAAAGAAGAAAAAATGGACTACCACCTTTATCAATCAAACGGCTTCCTTGTTCTAGAACTGGAACTCGCAGGACTCGATAAAAATGAGTTTCAAATGTGGATGGACCATCAAAATTTGCTTATTAAGACGAAAACGACCTCATCATTGAAAAAGAAGAGAGCGCCTGACTATTTTGTAAAAAAACGAAGAGCCATTCCCAATGAGCAGCATATTCCCCTTCCCGTCCCCGTTTTCACGAATCCAGTGAAAATAAGCCAAAAAAACGGACTATGGCAATTCCGTTTTAAGCAAATCCCACTGGCAGCAAAAGCAAACTATACTGTGGCGACAGATGCAAAAACAAATAGGTGAAGTCCTGTTTTTCCTCGGGAAAAAATTCGTCTGGAATGAAGGAAATGAAACAAAATCATTGACCACATGGAAAAATGGTTTGGCTCTGAATCCAGTTTTCTGGACTCTGAATCGATGTAAGAAATCTTGTTTCGACATCAACATAGACATCACTTATAGATTCGTTGAATATTATATATAGAAAAGCAAATCTTTTTTCAAAAAACAAAGGAAGGAGGACAAAACATGTTCAAGTATATCCGGGAGTTTTGGAATACAACGGAAATGATTGCTTTAGGCTTATTCTTATTTCTCGGATTGAGTATATCAGTCTTTTATATTCGCTGGAAACTTTTATTCATTTTTTTAACTGGAATCGTATGTTTCGCTATTATCGAATATGTTATTCATCGTTTTCTTTTTCACGGGTCTTTGCCGGAAAAAATAAAATTTTTACAACCTATTATAAAAAACTGGCATGATGATCATCATCAAGATCCAAGTGAGTTAAAAGGAATTTTGCTGCCTGCTTGGCTGACTGTTCCGATCCTTTTTCTTCTATTGAAGGCAGCTCAATTGGTTGTACGGGATATCACACTCTCCATTGCGTTTGTTACTGGCGTTTCGGGAGCGCTTCTTTACCACGAATGGAGGCATTTTTCCGCTCATCGTCCTATTGAGCCGCTCACCCCTATCGGCAAGTGGCTGAAAGTCTATCATTTGCAACATCACACCATTAACAAACAGTATTGGTTTGGCGTGACGAATCCGTTCATGGATTTCTTTTTTGGCACGTACCGCAACCCGCAGAAACAGGTCCAAAAACAATCTTCTCAACGAATGAGCCGCAGCCGAGCATCCGTTTTAAAATAGATTTTTCTTTTTTAAACGATCGAATGGGAAACAAGCTTTATAAAGCTTATTTCCTTGTTTGTAGACGTTATGATTTGGAATATGGCAGCAGGGGCTGACTATTAGTTGGCTCTTTTTTCTATGATCATAAAACCTCCTGCTTGACGCAATCTACTAAGGAAGATACACTTTTAACCGTGCTTACTTAAAGTAAGCAATTTCATCATGGAGGGAAGAAAATATGGCTAGTCATCCTACAGATTTATCTGCCGTTATTAAAGAACGCCATTCTGTCAGAAAATATGATCCTAATTATAAAATTGCGAGAGAAGAAATTGAAGAAATGTTAAAGGAAGCTACTCTTGCCCCTTCGTCCAGCAATCTTCAACCATGGCGCTTTTTTATCATTCAAGATCAAGAAACGAAAAAAGAGCTTCGCGCCATCGCCAATAATCAAGAACAAGTAGAAACATGCTCAGCCGTGATTGCGGTCTTGGGCGATACGGAGATGTATAAAAACGCAGAAAAAGTTTATCGAAGCAACTATGAATCAGGCTATATGGATGAAGAAAGAATGAGACTTATGATTGAAAATAGCACCAATCTTTATTCATCCCTGTCTGTAGAAGACCGGAAAAACATAGCTACATTTGATGCAGGACTTGTTTCCATGCAGCTCATGCTGATTGCAAAGGCTCGTGGTTATGACACTGTTCCAATGGGCGGTTTTAATAAAAAACAATTTGTTGAAAGATTTAACATCTCCGATCGCTTCGTCCCTATTATCTTAATTGCCTTAGGAAAAGCAGCTGCACCTGCTTACAAAACAACACGAATTCCTGTAGAAAATATTGTTCGTTTCCTATAAGGCTTTTCCTGATGGAAAGTGTGTCATGAATGGACAGTAAGACCCCCACTCTGAACGGAAAGGACAAAACAAAAGAAGTGTAGGTGGGGAACTGTCCTTAAATGCCCGATCTGTTTCACTTAACATCCATGACGATGGACGAAAACCCTATTGATGGAGATTCACAGAAAGTGCGCTAATCCCTCAAACGTTTTTGATCAACATGTGAAACCCTCGGCATCATCGTACCCCCCTGTTTTAAAAAATTTCCTTTTGTGTCTATTTAGTAAAAAGTAAGCATGTAAAACATTTATTCGAAATTTTGGCTCATTTGGAAAGAAGAAAAAGATTCATTCACTCTAAGGATGCCTTAAATACTTATTGAGACAATAAACCATCCTTTTCATGAGAAGTTTTCTTTCTCGAAAAGAAGTCATTTAGTTATCATTCAGCTAATGCTCTTTATGTGCTATCATAAAAAACAGGAAATTGGGCAAACAAAAAACTGGCAATGAAAGCAAGGCTCTATTTTCAGAAAAGAATTCAATAGAGTAGCTATCGAGGTCACAATACCGTATAAATTTTGATCATCACCCAATTTTTTAGAAATGAAGAGCTGAAATATTGTTTAAAAAAACACTATTTATTATCATTGTTGTCATTACAAATGAAGGTTCTGTCCTATGGAGAGAGACTTTCGCAAATTATCTTCAAAACTGTTGGATTGGAAAACATTTTTCTGTTGTGAAATCGATTTGAAAAGGTATAATGTTAGAGGTATATTGTAATTTTCTATGGGAAGAGGAGACAATGGATGACTTCTCAAAATCAATCGCAAAGCCGTATTGATTATGGTCTTGTATTCATTTTGCTGTTGTTTTTGATCACTAGTTTAGTTGCGATTTATAGTGCGCAGTCAACTGGTCAATATAAAGAAAATTTCGTTGTCAAACAACTCATTTGGTATGGTGTCGGTGTTGGCATTATTGCGTTAGTAATCCGAGTCGATTCCGATCAATGGATGAAGCTTTCATGGTTTACTTACGGTCTAGGAATATTGCTATTGGCTTTTTTAATCGTGGCTCCTGCCAGCATCGCCCCTGTCATCAATGGGGCAAAAAGCTGGTACAAAGTTCCTGCAATGGGTTCTTTGCAACCGTCCGAATTTGAAAAAGTGTTTTTGATTCTTGTATTGTCTAGAATCATGGTTGAGCACCATCAAAAAAATCCCGTGAAAACAATTGAATCGGATTTTTGGCTCTTGATCAAAATGGGATTGGCTGCCTTGCCGCCGCTTTTTCTTGTGATGCAGCAGCCCGATTTAGGAACATCAATCGTGTTAATTGCAATTCTGCTTGGAATGATTTTTGTCTCAGGAATTACGTGGAAAATCTTAGTTCCTTTATTCGGATCAGCTTCTGCGCTGGTCATTGGCGTTTTCTATATGGTGCTGTGGCATCCGAAAATATTGGAAAAATATTTGGGAGTTAAACAGTACCAGTTTGGACGGATCTATTCTTGGCTGGATCCGTACAATTATCAAAGTTCGTCCGGATATCATTTAACTCGGTCTTTGTTGGCCATCGGCTCCGGACAAACATTGGGAAAGGGTTTCGGTCAGCGGGATATTTATTTGCCTGAAAGCCACACTGATTTTATTTTCAGTATTATTGGCGAAGAATTCGGTTTTCTGGGCGCTAGTGTAGTCATCAGCTTGTTTTTCCTGCTCGTTTACCATTTGACGAAAATAGCGCTTCAAACGAAAAATCCGTTTTATTCTTATATGTGCGCAGGCATTATTTCCATGATTACTTTCCATGTGTTCCAAAATATTGGAATGACGGTCGGGCTTCTTCCGATAACGGGGATTCCCCTTCCTTTTATTAGTTATGGAGGAAGTTCGTTGATGGGAAATATGCTGGCGATGGGGCTGGTTTTTTCTGTGTATTATCATGAAAGACGGTTCATGTTTTCTTCCTATTAGATTATGAAAAAAAGGTGTTTTCCAAGGTCTTTGAATCTTGGAAAACGCCTTTTTTCGTCGTCCTAATATCCTTTGTGATGAGTCGTGTCCGGTTTTCTTTTTATTTTCAATAACGGAAGAATTTCCGCAATAATGAGCGAGACGACGAGCAA
>JADBKC010000017.1 GCA_014896555.1 Caryophanales bacterium
TGGTTTTTCACGGCATTAAAAACGGTCAGTGAAACCCTTTATATGAGCCAATTGGAAGGAGAAGAAATAGAACTTTATCAGTACTACCTGAAGCGGGTAACGGACCGCAACGAAAAGCTCTTGGCTGCCTCCTGCTAATGCAAAAAAGATCCGTCCTCAACGCCAAAGCATCGGCGGAGGACAGATCTTTCTATAATCATTCAGCCACTTTTTCTAAATTTCCGTTTCGATCCATTTTAAAAGTAGTCGGAGCCGGTTCCTCGTCTTCAAACAAAACCAGTTTGCGGGCGCGGTTCATAATCTTGATTAAAGTTTCGTAATCTTCTTGCATAATCATAGAATTTTTTTCTAGTTCTTTCACTTTCTTTTCCAATTCTTCTTTTTCTTGCTTTAAGGTTGCCATTTCCTGCTTCAATCTGGCATTCTCGCTTTTTAAAATATCTGCGTGGTAGTTGGAATGAGTCATGTTTTGCAAGAATGCAATGACTTTTTCCAGCGTGATTTCACCGCTTGGTGCGATAACAGCAGGCAATGCCGCTTCTTGTTCTCCGGTTTTTAGATTGTCGTTTGCCACGGGCAGGGACATCGCTTCCACTTCCTCTATGGAAGGCACAGGCGGTTGATAAAGAAGTTTCTTTTTGCCTCCTTGGTCTTTGCCTAACAGCCTTTGCCGCTGTTTTCGCTGCTTTTTCGCAAGCTGAAGCGCTTTTTCATAGCGATGGCGGACAACAGCATTCCAGCGAAATCCGCATGCAGCAGACGTCCGGTTTAATTTGTCTCCAACTTCCTCAAAAGCATTTAATTGAGTACTTCCTTCTCTTACATGACGCAATACCGTTTCTGCTAAAAGCAGATCATTTTCTTCCGTCCAGGCATCCTGGCGCGTTTTCATGGATCCTCAACTCCCCTTCGTAAAATGTTTTTTCTTATTTACATCTTGGTCAATAGCGAATAGTTTTATACAATTACAAGAAAATATTTGGAGTAATAGTTTGATATGGAATTTTGGCAGGCACAAAGGAGAGAATAGACAAAACCAGCGATGATCATCACTCTGCTTTGAGTAGTGCTTTTTGATGAAGGATCAATTATGAATTATTTCTTGCTATTGATGGTAAAAATAAAAATTTGCCCTATTAAAATGTACTCTTTCATCAGATCAGGAAGGTCACTCTTATTATCCTTTCAAAGAATGAGAGTCATTTCGAGCTCATGAAAAAATAGCCCGTGAGCAAATCAATCCTTTGTTTTAAGAAAGTCAGACGAAGAGAGAAGAGTATTCGTTCCACTCGGAGAAAGAGAAAAAATAGCTTATCATCCATTATTTATAAAAAATGAAGGATTGCACTTTTTAAAATGAAAGAGTATGATATATGTAAACGGTTACAGGTTTTGCAGAGGTGAAATAAAATTGGTGACGATTAGAGACGTTGCAAGAGAGGCGAGTGTCTCTGTAGCAACGGTTTCCCGTGTTTTAAACGAAAGCGGTTATGTACAGGAGGATACAAAAAAATTAGTACTGGAAGTTATTCAAAAGCTTAACTACAAACCAAATGAAGTGGCTAGATCTTTATATAAGCGGGAATCTAAAATAATCGGTCTTTTGCTTCCAGATATCACGAATCCTTTTTTTCCCGAATTAGCTCGAGGTGTGGAAGATGCTGTTCAACATGAAGGATATCGTTTAATCGTTGGCAACAGTGATGAAAATACGGAAAAGGAATTCGATTATATTCAAACGTTTGTTCAAAATAATGTAATGGGAATCATTGCATCTACAACCAACCCAGCTCCATTTTTAAAATTAAAAACTCCTGTGGTGCTGCTTGATCGAACGACAGATCCATTTCCTTCTGTTTATTCCAATCATCAACAAGGCGGGAGATTGGCAGCTAGAACATTATTAGAACGCGGGAGCAGAGAGATTACGGTATTGAGAGGACCGCAGCATATACGTCCTGCGCAGGAACGTTTTCTAGCCGCTCTTGACGTTTTAAGCGAGTCCAATGCTTGCTTCTACGTCATGGATACGTCCTTTACTTTTAATGGAGCAAAAGCCAGTGCAAAGGAAGTTTTTCAAAAGTATCCTAAAACAGACGGAATATTGGCATGCAACGATGTAGTGGCAACGGCTGTTCTACATGAAGCATTGCGAATCGGGAAACGAATACCGGAAGATGTCCAAATTATCGGATACGATGATATACCGATTAGTCAGCTGCTTTTTCCGCCCTTAACCACCATTCATCAACCTGCCTATGAAATGGGGGAAGAAGCAGCCAAGTTGTTATTGGCTATTTTACGAAAAGAAAAACGTGTAGATACACAAATAAAGCTACCCGTGAAATTAATAGAAAGAGAAACAACAAGAAAGGTGGAGTCTTAATGGTTAAAATAGTGGTAGTCGGAAGCTCGTCCATGGACTTAGTGGTCACTTCGCCGAGAAGACCAGAAGCGGGAGAAACCATCATTGGTACTTCTTTTCGAACCGTGCCGGGCGGCAAAGGAGCAAACCAGGCAGTGGCAGCGGCGAGACTTGGCGCTGAAGTGGCTTTGGTTAGTTGTGTCGGCGATGACCATTATGGAAATATGATTGTAGATAATTTACAAAAAAATGGTGTTTCAACCGAATATGTGAAACCGGTTACAGGTATAGAGTCAGGCACGGCCCACATTACTTTAGCAGATGGAAACAACAGTATTATTGTCGTAAAAGTAGCCAATGATTTCATTACTCCTGACTATGTAGAGAAAGCCATAGAATCCATAAAGAAAGCAGATATGGTGTTGATTCAACAAGAAATTCCGGAAGAAACTGTAGAATATGTGGCAGACGTTTGTGCTTCGAATGAAGTGAAGCTTGTCTTAAATCCGGCGCCTGCCAGAAAAATTAATCCAAAAGTGATATCAAAAGCAACGTTTTTAACGCCAAATGAACACGAATATCAAGTTTTATTTGACGGGAAAGAACGATCTGAGATGCTTGCCGCTTTACCGAATAAATTAATCATTACGGAAGGAGAGCATGGGGTGCGTTATCATAACGGAACAGAGGAAGTCGTCATTCCGTCTTACAAAGTCGATGTGGTCGATACGACAGGAGCCGGGGACACGTTTAATGCCGCATTGGCAGTCGCTGTGGCAGAAAGAAAATCGATAACAGAAAGCTTGAGATTTGCGAATTGTGCTGCTTCCCTATCGGTTACCAAGTTTGGAGCGCAAGGTGGAATGCCGACGCGGGAAGAAGTGGAAAGGGTGGCTGCAAAATGAAACGACATGGAATCGTGAACAGTTCTATTGCAAAAGTCCTCGCCGATCTCGGCCATACCGATTGGGTTGTCATTGGAGACTTAGGTCTCCCTGTTCCAAAAGATATTCCTAAAATTGATTTAGCTGTAAAAATCGGAACTCCTACCTTTCAAGAGGTTGTGAAGGTCATACATGACGATATGGTCGTCGAAAAAGTCATTGCAGCGGAAGAAATCAAAACGAATAATCCCGCTCAGCTTCAATTTTTAGAATCTGAATTTAGTGGAATGGTGGATTTTATCTCCCATGAACAATTGAAACAGTTCATGAAACAAGCAAAAGCGGTCATCCGAACAGGAGAAGCAACTCCTTATTCCAACTGTATATTGCAAGCAGGCGTCATTTTTTCAACAGGAAAGGAGTGAAAAAAGTGCGGATTGAAATGAAAAATATTCATAAATCATTTGGTGCTAATAAAGTACTTGATGGTGTTTATTTTACGCTAGAACCCGGCGAAGTACATGCACTGATGGGGGAAAACGGAGCCGGAAAATCAACATTAATGAACATCTTGACAGGTCTTCATAAAAAAGATAACGGCAAGATTGTCATCGATGGAAAAGAAACAGATTTTCAAAGTCCAAAAGAGGCAGAAGATGCCGGAATCATGTTTATTCACCAAGAATTAAATATTTGGCCGGAAATGACCGTGCTAGAAAACTTGTTTATTGGGAAAGAAGTAACGAATAAACTCGGAATTTTAAATACGAAAAAAATGAAAGCGTTAGCAAAAGATATTTTTAAACGCCTTGGGATGACTCTTCCCTTGGAACAAGAAGCGGGTCTTTGTTCTGTTGGAGAACAACAGATGATCGAGATTGCCAAAGCCTTGATGACCGATGCCAAAGTGATCATAATGGATGAACCTACCTCTGCTTTAACAGACAGGGAAATTCAAAGACTTTTTCAGTTGATGGAATCTTTGAAAAAAGACGGCGTATCGATTGTGTACATTTCTCACCGTATGGAGGAAATTTTACGATTTGCGACCGCATTACCATTATGCGCGACGGGAAAACCGTCCATACTTCCCCGATAAAAGAAACGAACTTTGATGAAGTAGTGAAAAAAATGGTGGGGCGTGAACTAAAAGATCGTTTTCCGGAGAGACGACCTAAACCGGGGAAGATCGTGTTTGAAGTCAAAAATTTAACAAGAAAAGGCTACTTCGAAAACATTCATTTTTCGCTTCGTTCAGGGGAAATTTTGGGTATTTCCGGTTTGATGGGTGCGGGCCGCACAGAGATCATGCGCAGCCTATTCGGCATCGATCCGCTGGATGAAGGGGAAATATTCATAGACGGCCAAAAAGTAACGATTAAAAATCCATATGATGCTGTGCAAAAACATATGGCTTTTGCAACGGAAAACCGAAAAGAGGAAGGATTAATTTTAGACTTTTCAATTAGAGAAAACATTTCCCTTCCTAACTTATTTAGCTTGGCACCTAAAGGAATCGTTCAAAGTGAAGAAGAGGAAAAGTTCGTCGACATGATGAGCAAGCGTTTAAAAATTAAAACATCTTCAATAGAAGAAGCTGCAGGAAATTTATCAGGCGGTAATCAACAAAAAGTGGTCATTGCGAAATGGATTGGCATTGGCCCGAAAGTTTTAATTTTGGACGAACCAACAAGAGGAATTGATGTTGGCGCCAAACGTGAAATTTACCAGCTCATGAATGAATTAACCGATCGTGGAATGGGGATTATTATGATTTCCTCGGAACTTCCTGAAATATTAGGGATGAGCGACCGCATTCTCGTCATTCATGAAGGGAAAATTGCTGGCGAGCTTCAAGGAAAAGAAGCTGACCAAGAAACGATTATGACGTTAGCGACTGGAGGAAAATTACATGAACACACAAACAACTAAACGCCCATTGTCGCAAGTGTTCTCAAAATTGGGTCCGTTGATTGCACTTGTTCTATTGTTCGTAGTTGTAGCCATTTTAAATCCATCTTTTCTAGCACCATTAAATATACTCAATCTACTGCGACAAGTATCTATTAATGCATTAATTGCTTTTGGAATGACGTTTGTTATTTTGACCGGTGGAATTGACTTATCGGTTGGATCGATGTTAGCGCTTTCCAGTGCTTTAATGGCGGGAATGATTGTATCAGGCATGGATCCTATTCTGGCTATCATCGTTAGTGTTTTACTCGGTACGCTCATGGGGATGTTTAATGGATTGCTTGTTACGAAAGGAAAAATGGCGCCCTTTATTGCCACTTTAGCAACGATGACGATTTACCGAGGACTTACGCTCGTTTACACAGACGGCAACCCTATCACAGGATTAGGGAACCATTACACCTTTCAATTATTTGGGCAAGGATACTTTCTGGGAATCCCTGTTCCTGCGATTACGATGATCATTACCTTTGCCATTTTATGGTTTGTACTTCATAAGACGTCATTCGGTCGCAAAACATATGCCATTGGCGGTAATGAAAAAGCGGCCATTATTTCTGGTATTCAAGTCAATCGTGTAAAATGGATGATTTATGGATTAGCAGGTATGATGTCTGCTTTGGCCGGTGCTATTTTAACGTCTCGATTAAATTCAGCAGAGCCGACAGCGGGAACGGCTTATGAAATGGATGCGATCGCCGCTGTTGTTTTAGGTGGAACCAGTTTATCCGGGGGAAGAGGTAGAATTTTTGGAACTTTAATTGGAGCACTCATAATTGGAACATTAAACAACGGGTTAAACTTATTGGGGGTTTCCTCCTTTTATCAACAAGTTGTAAAAGGTGTCGTCATATTAATAGCGGTTTTAATTGATCGGAGAAAAGCATAAGGAAACAATCTTTTGAAAACCTATCAAGTTTTGAAAATAACATCGTAATTGAAGGAGAAAATCAAAATGAAAAAATTAGCAGGCATAATGATGATGTGTATCGTTCTCTTGTTAAGCGCATGTTCACTTGAGCCTCCTAATTGGGCCAAACCAGCCAAAAAAGACCATTTAAAAGACATGAAAATTGGCGTCAGTATTTCCACTTTAAATAACCCATTCTTTGTCACGTTAAAAAATGGCATTTTAAAAGAAGCCAAGAAAAAAGGAATGGATGTCATAGTCGTAGATGCCCAAAATGATTCCACCAAACAAGTCAATAATATCGAAGATTTAATTCAACAAGGCGTTGACGTTTTACTCATTAACCCAACGGACTCAGCAGCCATTTCGACTGCTGTGAAATCGGCTAATAAAATAGGTATACCCGTTATTACGATCGACCGTTCAGCTGACGAGGGAAATGTCGCAACATTTGTTGCCTCTGATAATATAAAAGGCGGCAAAATGGCAGCAAACTATATCATCGATCAAGTTGGGGAAAAGGCAAAAGTGGTTGAACTTGAAGGTCAGCCAGGTGCTTCTGCTACACGTGAACGCGGTGCAGGATTCCATAGTATTGCAGATAAAAAACTGGATATTGTCGCGCGGCAAGCTGCTGATTTCGACCGATCCAAAGGCTTAAATGTAATGGAAAATATTTTACAAGCTCAAAAAAATATCCAAGCGGTATTTGCGCATAATGATGAAATGGCATTAGGCGCTATCGAGGCGATCAAAAGTTCAGGCCGTGATATTGTAGTCATTGGATTTGATGGAAATGACGATGCAATCAAAGCCATCAAAAAAGGGAAATTATCTGCTACCGTGGCTCAACAGCCGGAACTGATTGGTCAAAAGTCCGTACAGGCAGCCATTGATGTTTTACAAGGAAAGAAAGTAGAAAAGAAAATTGCTGTACCGTTAAAGCTCGTTACAAAAGAGAACGTATCAAAAATGAAATAAATATTTGCTTTTCAGGTCCCCATATAAATGGGGATTTTTTTATTGTTGACGATGCCGACAGCCGGGAAACAGGACGATAAAACGAATTCGTAAAGCAAATATGATTTTTTATGGATGGAAAAGAGAAAGCCAATCCATTCAAAGACGAATGATGTGAAAGCACGTTCATTTCAGACAAGATTCGTTGGTCGTTGAACTTGCAAACTGGTGGATTAAGGGGTAAAATACCGATAGCTTTAAGAGATAAAATAGAAGGGATTGTATGGAATGGCAAACGAATTTCGTGTTTGCGATGACTGCCAGGCTGTCAACTTGAAAACGTTACTGCCTAAGCTAAAAGTCTTGGATCCCGATGCAGAGATTAAAATTGGTTGCCAATCTTACTGCGGTCCAGGCCGCAAAAAAACATTCACCTTTGTGAATAACCGCCCAATTGCAGCATTAACAGAGGATGAATTAATAGAAAAAGTAAAAAAAAGACTCAAATAGATGAAACGTATCACCTAATCCAAGCGGAAAAGGTGATTTTTCATTATCAGGGATGGAAGGTAGGCGATTGGCAAAAGCCTGTTTGTCGATACAATCGAAATAGGTTTGAAGATAGAAGAGAAAACCTTCCCATTCGTTCAACTTATGTGGAAGCGGTTTATGGAATGCTTTTGATGCAAAATCCTTTTGCCTTTCGATAGGACATTTTGTGTAGGAAAGGCTCTTTACAAAGTGTTCTCTGTTGCGATTCCTTCTGTTTTTTATGGATCGACAAAGGATGTTTCCGTTTTTATTTGCTGCAGGACAGCTGATAGTTGTTTCTAGTTGTCCAATGAACAGATAGTGCCGTTGTTAAATCCGTTTTTATTTTACCATATTATACCATGAAAGGAGGAAGTGCAGGAGTGTTTGGCGATGGCACAACACTCATTCCTCCCCCTGCTTCATCCTGGCTATTATAGAACAGTGGGGGTCTTCTGTGCGCAATGAGATGGATTATTCCAAAAAAAAATTAGATGAAGAAAAAGTGTTTAAAGACCCGGTTCATCGGTATATTCACGTAAGAGACCAAATGATATGGGATTTGATCGGAACGAAAGAATTTCAAAGGCTGCGGAGGGTCCGCCAGCTTGGTACAACGTTTTTGACATTTCACGGCGGAGAACACAGCCGTTTCAGCCATTCACTCGGTGTTTATGAAATCGTTCGCAGAATTGTCGATGATGTGTTTGATGGCCGTCCTGAATGGGATAAAGAAGAACGCCTTCTTTCGCTTTGTGCCGCCTTGCTCCATGATGTCGGACATGGGCCTTTTTCTCATTCATTTGAAAAAGTCTTTGATTTGGATCATGAACAATTTACGAGAGAAATTATTCTTGGCGATACGGAAATTCATCAAGTCCTCTCAAGAGGGGGAAGCGATTTTCCTGAAAAAGTGGCGGAAGTCATTGGGAAAACATACCATAATAAGTTGGTTGTCAGCTTAATTTCCAGTCAGATTGATGCTGACCGTATGGATTATTTGCAGCGGGATGCGTATTTTACGGGCGTCAGCTACGGACATTTTGACATGGAGCGGATATTGCGGGTTATGCGGCCTCGGGAAGATCAAGTGGTGTTTAAATATAGCGGCATGCATGCTGTAGAAGATTACATAATGAGCCGGTATCAAATGTATTGGCAAATTTATTTTCATCCTGTGACTCGAAGTGCAGAAGTGGTGTTGACGAAAATTCTTCACCGCGCAAAAGAGCTGTATCAAAATGGTTATTCTTTTAAACAGGATCCTGTTCACTTTTATTCTTTGTTTCAAGGTGATATTACCCTCGAGGATTATTTGAAGCTGGATGAGTCTATTATCCTCTACTATTTTCAAATATGGCAGGAGGAGGTAGATCCGATTTTAAAGGACCTGGCCAACCGTTTTGTCAACAGGAATCTTTTCAAATATATCGAATTTGACCCGGCCAAAGAATACAAAAAATACAGTGAATTAGAGTCGTTGTTTCGAAAAGCTGGAATCAACCCGGACTATTACTTGGTGTTGGATTCTTCATCGGATCTTCCTTACGATTTTTATCGCCCAGGCGAAGAAGAGGAACGTTTGCCCATTCATTTGCTGATGAGAAGCGGGGAATTGAGAGAATTGTCAAGAGAATCGGATATTGTGGACGCAATTTCTGGCAAGAGGCGGACGGATCATAAACTCTATTATCCGGCGGACTTCCTCAAAGATGACCGATCAAAACCGTCCATCAAACGAAAAATCCGCACGATACTGGATATTTAATGGTAAACTAGGAATTATGGAGTAGGAGATGACTACGTTGTTGAAAGAACATGTCAAATTGATGAGTGCCTTTTCCGCCTGTGGGGAAATTATCGGACGCAAAAAATTGCAAAAGATGATTTATATTATGAAAAAAATATCCTTTCCTTTTCAAGAAAAGTTTCAGTTCCATTTTTATGGGCCCTATTCAGAAGAGCTGACGTTGAGGGTAGAAGAACTGTGCAATATGGGATTTGTTCATGAAGAAAAGGAAAAGAAAGGCGGCTATTATCAATATCGCTACACCGTTACGAAAGAAGGAATGGATTTTTTAAAGCTTTATGAAGAGGAGATACCTAAATTAAAAGAGTGCGTGCTTCATATGAATGAGCAAAGCGCCCGGTTTCTGGAGCTGGTGTCTACCGTTTTGTATTTCGATCATTTGTCCGAGGAAGAGGTGAAGGAGAAAATTTTTACCTTAAAAAAGAAGCAAAACTATACGGAAGAAGAGATTGAAAAAGCGTACCTGTATATTGAAGAATTAAAAGGATTAGCCAAGCCCCGCTAAAGGCTTGGCCGACCTGATCAGTTTTCATCGCTGAGGCGCTTGCCAGCAACGGCATAATGGTTTTTAGACATTTCTTCAATAAAAACAGTCACTTTTTCTTTCGGCGCACCTGTCGTTTCTGCTACTGCTTCCGTGACTTTTTCCACTAGCGCCTTTTTCTGTTCATCCGTGCGTCCTTCCAGCATTTTTACGGTTACATACGGCATTATGTATCACTCCTTTAAGCTTTCTTATCTCAGATTTTATGCTTTTCTTTTGGAAACAGCAAGGAAAGACCAATTTGTGAGAAATTTTTCAGCGTTTTGGTATAAGATGATGATAAAGGAACATTATGGCATGATCATGCGCAAAAGGAAGGAAAACAGGAGGTATGCGTTGAATAAGGGAAAGCATCCGTCATTTTTCCATATAGTTAGACTGTCCAAAAAATAACATCAAATAAAGGAGTCGATAGTTTGGATCGTTTTTTTGCTTATTCGTTCCAAGAACTTCCGTTTGTCATTATCTCTTTAGTGGTTGCTTTTACGGTGCATGAATTTGCCCATGCTGCTGTTGCTTATAAATTCGGTGATTCTACGGCCAAAGATGAAGGAAGATTAACATTAAACCCGGTATCGCACTTGGATCCGATCGGAACGTTGTTTCTTTTGATTGCTGGTTTCGGCTGGGCGCGTCCCGTACCTGTCAACCGCAGCCGCTTTCATAACCCAAGGCTGGCCGGTGTTCTTGTATCGATTGCCGGGCCTTTGAGCAATTTTTTGATTGCGTTTTTCTCTTATGTGATCATGTTTTTTTTCATCCGTTCCGGAAGTGGTTCCGCATTGCCACAGTTTTTTGTGGATTTATTAAATATGATGTTGTGGCTGAATTTGGTTCTTTTTGTCTTTAATTTGCTGCCGTTTCCGCCATTGGATGGCTATCGCATTATTGAAGATCTCGTAACACCGTCTTTTCGGGTCAAAATGAGCCAGTATGAGCAATATGGAGCGCTGATTTTTTTGATTTTAGTCATTACTCCGCTTGACCGTTATACGATTCATCCCCTCTTCAATATGGTTGTGCCGGCGATTTTGCAAGGGTTTAGTTCGTTGTTTTCTCCGTTTTTTTAAGATGGGCGAATAACAAGTACATAGTCGTTGCTAATTGTAGATGTCATTGCAAGGCTATGGCTTGATTGCCGCTATTATGTTCATTGACTGAAAAAGGGCGGTTATGGAATGAGAAAAATTTATGAATCTATTCATCGAAGAGAAAAAAGAAGAAGTCGAAAAAATGGAGAGAAGATATCAGAAAACTAAAAAAGAAATAGCTCAAAATCAAGATTCTTTTTCTAGTTTCATCCTTGAAATATTGTATAGTACACGAGATAAATGAAATTTAGAAATGGAAGAATTAGAAGCTGAGATAAAAAGTAAAGAATGATCTTGAAAGATGATGATTCGATGGAGAAGGCATGGTTGACAAGCCACAGCTTGGATGGTGCAGCCGCTTGATTCAACAATAAATTCAAAATGAAAAAATCTCTGTTTGGATATGGAAAGCGTTTGCGATATATTGAGAATGAAATCTTGTTCAAGGAGAGGTTGGATACATGGAGAAAAAGAAAAATATCGGGTTTCATATTATCAAAAATGATCCACTGGATGGCCATAGAGGATTCGGAAAAGGAGCGGTAAGCCTGGACAATGTTTCACCGGTCATCATTGACGTGGAGGCAGGTGCAGCGTTTGTTGATTTAGGCGCCATGCATGCGCGCAGTGAAGTAGAGAAGAGAATCAAATTTACTCCTCATAAGGAAGAAGCGCCGGATGGGAAACCGTACTGGATCGTTTGGGTGACCGTTCAGCAAGGCGAAGATGGACCTTATTATTACGGGGCGACTGCTTGCGAAATGACCGTCAATCAAGAAACAAGAAGAGGGTACAAATCTTTGCCCGAACATGTGAACCGATTGGATAAATCGTTGAAGGGACATTTTATATTGGATCATATGGACGCGAAATCGAAAAAGGTGTTGAAAGACTTTTTGGAAAGCCACGATAAAGGCATGTGGGAGCGATCCAGCGAACAATTAAAAAACAGCTTGCAATAAATATTTTTTGTAATGGGACCACGATCGTTTTATGAATGTACGGATGGCTTTTAGAAAAAGCAAGATTTTTAAAACATTTATGACAACAAGAAATAAAGGTACGAAAAAACCCGGGCATATTCCGGGTTTTTTCGCATGGCAGACTGTTTTTCACAAACCAAACAGTCTTTGGAACCAATTTTTTTCTTCTTGCTTTTTTGTTTGTTTTGAATGATCTTTTTTCAAGTGCTCCGTACAATATTCGGTCGGCTCGGTTCCGGCAACAAAATAAGTCTTGAGGGAAACGGGGCAGTTTTTGGTAGCTAGTTTTCCGTTAAGCGGATTGATGGCGACTTCCTTCACCCCTTTTGGAGGTTTGAATGGTTTCTTAGGCTGTCCTTTTAAAGATTTTTCCATAAAGGCGGCCCAAATGTTTTTCGCCAGTTTCTTGTCTTCCGTTAATGTGATTTCTTTTCCGTTATCGTATCCCGTCCATATTCCCGCTGTCAGCTGAGGAGAGAAGCCGATCATCCAATGATCGGTGGGGGTCGATCCTGACTTGCCGGCATAAGGTCTTGTCAAATGTTTCAGCATCGTTGCCCCTGTAACCGTTGAGTAGCCATTTAATTTTTTATCAAACATGCCCATCATCATATAGGTCATCACAAAAGCGAGACGTTTATCCAATACTTGCTTTTGCAAAGGATGATCGTCGTAAATCACATTTCCTTGAGCGTCTTCTACTCTTTTGATAAAAACGGGCTTGATTTGCTTCCCGCCGTTGGCAAACATCGAGTAGGCGTTCACCATTTCGATTAATTTGACACCGGAAGTGCCAAGGGCAAGGGAAGGCACATTTTCCAACCGGGTTGTAATCCCAAATTTTTTGGCCGTTTCGATCAGAGTTTTCGGTTTAAGAAAAATATTGGTTTTGACGGCGTAAATATTATCCGATACAGCTAAAGCTTGTGCCATCGTAATTTCACGATTGGCGTACTGGTCGTTAAAATTGTGAGGTGTATAAGTGTTTTGGCCGTGGTTGTATTGAAAAACAGTATATTCGCTTCTTAACGTCGTAGCTGGTGTAAAGCCGTGCTCCAAAGCTGCATAGTAGAGAAAGGGCTTCATAGTGGATCCTGGCTGCCGAATGGCCTGCACAGCACGATTGAAAGGGCTTTGTTCATAATTGCGGCCCCCTACAAGCGCGGTGACGTAGCCGGTTTTCGGTTCCATTGCCACAAGCCCTGCCTGTATTTGGGAGTTTGGAGAGATTTGATCTTGGATGATTTTTTCCGCCAGTTTTTGCTGTTTTAAATTTAAGGTTGTATAGACTCGAAGCCCTCCGAATTCAATCGTTCGGTCATCCAATCCCAAATCCGTTTTCAGCTTTTGTTTGATGACATCTTGGAAATAAGGGGCTATATTGGTTTTCGGATCCGATTGTTTTCCGACAATCGTTAGTTTTTCTTTTTCTGCCTGATGGCGTTGTTTTGCGGTAATATAGCCGTCTTTCTCCATTTTGCGCAATATTAATAATTGGCGTTCTTTCGCTTTTTGAAAAGAAATAAGCGGCGAGTAGATGCCAGGCCCTTTAGGAATACCGGCTAGCATGCTTGCTTCTGCAAGAGATAAGTCTTTCGCATCTTTATGAAAATAAAATTTGCTGGCTGCTTCAATCCCATATGCTCCGTGGCCATAATAGATGGTGTTCACATATCCTTCTAAAATTTGTTTTTTTGTGTAGTTCATTTCTAAGCGGATCGTATAGAATGCTTCTAACAATTTTCGGTTCCACGTTTTCTCGTGATGAAGAAATAAATTGCGGGCATACTGCTGGGAAATCGTGCTGGCTCCCTGAACTTTGGACATTGCTTTTACATCGGCCAAAGCGGCTCCGGCAATTCTTTTTAAATCAAACCCATGATGTTTGTAAAATTTTTGGTCTTCTATCGAAACGGTGGCATCGAGGAGGCAAGGAGAAATATCTTCTATTTTCACCCAATATCGTTTTTCTCCGCGGCTAGTTTCTCCAATTAACGTTCCGTCGTCCGCATATAGAAGAGTAGATTGAGGAACCGACAGCGGAGGAGGCCCTAAAAGTTTTGCATAGGAGAATAAAGCGAGAATTCCTACCAAAAATAATATCAATAAAAGCAGGGAAATAAAGAACAAAGCTCGAAAGTATTTCACGGTTTTATTTGATCCCGAATTTGTGATAATTTCCATGTTTTCACCCCGCTTGTACATAAAAGCAGTTTTCTCTCATTTTTAGTATGAAAAATAAGTCGGATTTTTAAACATCGTCTGGCGAAAGGTGCGGCATAGACAGAAAAAAACTCTTGAAATTTTGGCAGTTTCCAATATACTGTTTGACATGTTTGGTTTTTTATAGTTGTTTTCACTTTTTTAAGCAGAAAGCTCCCATCTTGTAAATTTGTTTAAAATGGGGAACTCTAATAAGCTGAATATAGACAAAGTCTTTCGCTTAATGAGAAAAAAGGAAGAAAATGTTTAGAACAAATTTAACATGAAAGGAAGCAGGTTTATGGCTGGACTTTGGTTTACTGAGAAGCAGACGGAAAACTTTGGGATTACGATGAAGGTCAAAAAGACTTTACATACAGAGAAAACAGAGTTTCAATACTTGGAAATGGTAGAAACGGAAGAGTGGGGGAACATGCTTCTTCTCGACGGAATGGTAATGACCACTCAACGAGACGAATTTGTGTATCATGAAATGGTGGCGCATGTTCCGCTGTTTACTCATCCAAACCCAGAAAACGTTCTGGTCGTGGGTGGAGGAGACGGCGGTGTGATCCGCGAAGTACTAAAGCATCCGAATGTGAAAAAAGCGACTTTAGTGGATATTGATGGAAAAGTCATTGAGTATTCCAAGAAATACTTGCCGGAGATTGCATCCGGATTGGAAGATGATCGCGTGGAAGTAAAAGTCGATGACGGTTTTATGCATATTGCACAAAGTGAAAATGAATACGATGTCATCATGGTTGATTCAACGGAACCAGTTGGACCGGCAGTCAATCTATTTACAAAGGGCTTTTATGCCGGGATTTCCAAAGCGCTGAAAGAAGACGGCATTTTTGTCGCACAAACCGATAACCCTTGGTTCAAAGCCGATTTAATTCGCAAAGTTCAGAAGGACGTAAAGGAAATCTTCCCGATTACGAGATTATATCTTGCCAATATCCCGACGTATCCAAGTGGTTTATGGTCCTTTACGATCGGTTCGAAAAAATATGACCCGCTTGCGGTGCCTGATGAACAATTTCTTGATATTGAAACAAAGTACTATACGAAAGAAATCCATAAAGCAGCATTTGTTTTGCCAAAGTTTGTGCAAGATTTGACGAAATAAGAGGTGCCACAGGGAGGTCTTGAAAATGCGGTTTGATGAAGCTTACTCGGGAAATGTGTTTATTGGCAGCCATCCAAATTACGAGGAAAGTTCAGTCGTCATATACGGTATGCCGATGGATTGGACAGTCAGCTATCGTCCTGGTTCCCGGTTTGGGCCTGCACGGATTCGGGAAGTGTCGATTGGACTTGAGGAATACAGCCCTTATTTGGATCGGGAACTAAAGGAAATCCGCTATTTTGACGCAGGCGATATCCCCCTTCCTTTTGGGAATGCGGAAAGAAGCATCAAAATGATCGAAGAGTATATTGACCAATTGCTATCAGACGGGAAATCTCCGCTCGGAATGGGAGGAGAGCATCTTGTATCATGGCCCGTTATTAAATCCGTCTATAAACGTTATCCAAATTTGGCCGTGATTCATATGGATGCCCATACGGATTTACGGACGGATTATGAAGGAGAGCCTTTATCCCATGCGACTCCGATTCGAAAAGTAGCTGAGTTGATCGGTCCTGAAAATGTATTTTCGTTTGGCATACGATCCGGAATGAAAGAAGAATTTCAATGGGCGAAGGAAAACGGAATGTACATTGCCAAATTTGAAGTTCTTGAACCTTTAAAGGAGATCTTGCCGCGTTTGAAAGGCCGGCCGGTTTATGTGACGATTGATATCGATGTGCTGGATCCTGCCCACGCTCCAGGAACCGGAACGGTAGATTGCGGCGGGATTACCTCAAAAGAATTGCTCGCGTCCATTTTGGAAATCAGCCGTTCCGAAGTTCAAGTGGTGGGAGCCGATCTTGTCGAGGTGGCGCCTATTTACGACCATTCTGAGCAGACGGCAAATACAGCCAGCAAATTGATTCGCGAAATGCTATTGGGCTGGTTTTAAAATCATTTCATCTATGATTTTTGCTTATAAAGGGATCTGCTCAAAACGGCAAAAGGAAAGGACAACTTCCCAACTAAGCCGTTTATGGGCGGATCCCTCGTTTTTTTTGTAAAATTCATTCTTTTGAGCAGGCTGTGTAAGAAAAGGTGTGAAAAAAATTTTAAGGCTTCCGTTGACGAATAAGCCGTTATCAATAGTCTATAAAGGATAGTTGGGAATGGTCATAAAAAATGAGTACTCTTTTTTTGAACAATACAATAAACAAAACAATGTACCATGAATTTTAGCGGGTTTAAAAGAGCTGAAAATCAAAAATTCGGACTTTACCAGCAACTTCCCTTCATTGCCTTTTGAAGAAATCCCACTTATAATAATAAAGTTATAGTGGACGGAAAACGGAATGGCTCTTTTCGTTCGATATGCAGGAATGAAAACCTTTGGGCATGGCATCGCAAAAGAGAAAACAAGTATACATACCTTACAGAATGTCAAATGAGCCAAACGGGTTAAAAGGTGCCGCTCACTTTACAATGGACATTCGTTGAAAGATACAAAGAAAAAAATGAGTCTTTTTGAAAAGGATGTGGAGGGTTTGGCGGATTCGATCGACCAAAAAAGAACAGTCAAAATTCATCTGTCTACAGTGATTGAGAATGATGAGGAAAAGGAAGAATTTGAACTGGTTTTATTTGGGGAATACTTTGAAAAAGGCGGATCCGTTTACTTAAAATATACGGAAGTCCAAGAAGAAGGGACCATTAGAACGATTGTCAAGATGTCAGGCGAAGAAGCCGTCATTTTGAGAAATGGAGCGGTGAAATCGAGGCTAGCTTTCGATAAAAACCACCCGATGAGCGGCTCATATGATAGTCCTTATGGTACACTGTTATTCAATACGGTCACCCGGGACATGGATCGATATACATACAGCGAAAAGCCGTTGAACGGCCGTTTTGCATTGACATACGATTTATTTATGCAAGGAAAGTTCCTCGGGATATATTCCTTGACCATCACGTTTGAGGAGGTAAAGAGTGTATGAATATCGTAGGAAAGATTCAGGAACAATTGAAATCGGAAATTAAAGCGGCTGTGTTAAAAGCGGGGTTGGCAGCGGAGGAAGAGCTGCCGGCCATTGTGTTAGAAACTCCAAAAGACAAAGCGCACGGCGACTATTCGACTAATATTGCGATGCAGTTGGCGCGGATTGCGAAAAAAGCGCCTCGCCAAATTGCAGATGAAATTAAGAATCAAATCGATTGTTCTAAAGTTTCGGTAAAAAAAATCGAAATCGCTGGGCCAGGTTTTATTAACTTTTTTATGGATCATCATTATTTAACAAAGTTGATTCCGGCCATTTTAGAAGCGGGAGACCGCTACGGCGAATCCAACGCAGGAGCTGGGCAAAAGATTCAAGTGGAATTTGTATCGGCAAACCCGACAGGCGATCTTCATCTTGGGCATGCCCGCGGGGCGGCGGTCGGCGACTCGTTGTGCAACGTAATGGAGAAAGCCGGCTATGAAGTGACGCGTGAATATTATATTAACGATGCCGGAAACCAAATCCATAACCTTGCGCTTTCAGTGGAGGCCCGTTATTTCCAGGCGCTCGGAAAAGAGAAAGATTTGCCGGAAGACGGCTATTATGGAGAGGATATCGTTCAGATCGGGGAACGTTTAGCGGAAGAGTTCGGGGATCAATATCTTCATGTAGACGAACAAGAACGCTATCAATTTTTCAGGGAATACGGCTTGAAATATGAAATGGAAAAACTGAAGAAAGATTTAGAAAACTTCCGTGTATCCTTCGATGTTTGGTATTCGGAAATGTCTCTTTATAAAAATGGAAAAATCGATGAAGCGTTGGAAGTATTGCGTAATAGCGGCTACACATATGAAAAAGACGGTGCCCTTTGGTTTCGTTCTACCGCTTTTGGCGATGACAAAGACCGCGTGCTCATTAAAAGCGACGGTTCTTACACCTATTTAATGCCGGATATCGCGTATCACCGCGATAAATTCGAACGCGGGTTTGACAAAGTGATTAACATTTGGGGAGCGGATCACCACGGCTATATTCCGAGAATGAAGGCAGCGATCTCGGCTCTCGGCTTTAACGCAGACAATCTAGAGGTAGAAATTATTCAGCTTGTTCATTTATATAAAAACGGCGAAAAGATGAAAATGAGCAAACGTACCGGAAAAGCGGTCACGATGCGCGAACTGATTGAAGAAGTAGGCCTTGATGCGGTTCGTTACTTTTTTGCGATGAGAAGCGGGGACACTCATATGGATTTCGATTTGGATCTTGCCGTTTCCCAGTCGAATGAAAACCCGGTTTATTATGCTCAATATGCTCATGCACGCATTTGCAGCATTTTGCGGCAGGCGGAAGAACAACAGATGGCCATCGATGATCAAGCAGATTTATCGCTGCTTGGAACAGAAAAAGAAATTGACTTATTGAAAAAACTAGGAGATTTCCCGCTAGTCATCGCTGACGCAGCAGAAAAGCGGACACCACACCGGGTAGCCAATTATATTCAAGAATTGGCTAGTGCTTTTCACAGCTTTTACAATGCCAATAAAGTTTTGGATCAAGATCATCTTCCTTTATCGAAGGCCCGGCTTGCTTTGGTGAAGGCTGTTGAAATCACGCTTAAAAATGCATTAAGTTTGATCGGTGTTTCTGCACCGGAAAAAATGTAAGAAAAAAAGCGATTCGAGGACACTTTTTGCTTTTTCATTCCTCTTTCCAGTCCCCCGCGGTAACAAAGGATTTATACAGAACGGGCTGAAACTTGAAATCAAAGAAGAATGGAGAAACAGATTTTTATGCAAAAAGGGGATTTCTCGAAAACCTTTATAAACAAGAAAACCCGTCGAGAATCATTTTTCTCGCCGGGTTTTCTCTATTTCGGGACCTTCATTCTGAAGCAGGCGGTTTTTTTCCGCTTGTTTCAGAAAGGTATGGGAGATGGCAACCAGAATGATCGTGAAATTGGCGAGACTCCTGCGGGAAAAGCGAGAAAGGAGCCCCGCAAGAAAAAGGCGGTCGAGGAGGCTCTGAGACGCCTTCGAAAAGCGGGTGAATTCGCGATCAGCAACAATGCCTCATACATGAAAAAACCGGTGCTCCTAGGTCAATTTACTGAATTTTGGGAGTGTCTCTTTTTTGTTGAGAGAAGCAGTCTGATGCGGCTACTTTATAATAAAGGAAGCAACGTTTTAGCCAATATGACTTTTGCATAGGTTGCCGGGTCCATTTTTTTGGCTTCTTTATACGTTAACATTTTCGATTGTCGTATATCTTCTTGAATTGCTTTCATGACAACGTTTTCGATAAAAGATGGGCTGTAAATAAAGCAGTTGCACTCCGAATTAAGGCAGATGCTTCGTTGGTCAAAGTTCGCCGTTCCGATGATGCCTTTCTCATGATCGATGATGATCACTTTTGCATGGTAGAAACCAGCTTGAAATTGGTAAACGTTTGCCCCTGCTTTCAATACTTGTTGAAGAAAGGGATAGGCGGCTTCACGAACAAGCGGATGATCTTTTTTACAAGGGATGATAATAGAGACGCGGACTCCCCTTTTGAGCGCTTTTAATAAAGCGTCCAGAAGGCGTTTTGTCGGGATAAAGTAGGGAGTGCCGATCAAAATAGACTGTTTTGCTTTCAATAACTCATTTTCTAATTGTTCATCAAGGCCAACTCCGTCCGAAAAGGAAATTTGATGCATGATTCCTCCATTCTCAACATTGGAAACAGGTGCGGTCGCTTTTTCTTTATTCTTTTCTCCCGACGCTTTCCAATCCATTCTAAATTCCTTTAGAAAATCTGCGACGCTTGGGCCTGTCAATCGGAGATGGTAATCGCGCCAAGGGGATAAACGGAGATTTCTGCCGATGTATTCGCCGCCGATATTAAAGCCGCCTATATAGGCAATTTTTTTATCGATTATGGTCATTTTGCGGTGGTTGCGCTGCTGCAATGTAAAAAAGAAAAAAGGAGGTTTCGGTCGATTGGAAAAAGCAAACTGGACTCCATTGGCTTTTAGCTGTTTGATCCTTTTTCTTTTTAATCCAAAGCTTCCGACCCAATCGCATAGAAGCCGGACTTGAATTCCTTCTTTCGCTTTTTTTTCTATAAGCTTTAAAAAATGTTCGCTAAGGGCGTCGTTTTTTACGATAAAAAAGAGGATGTCAATAGAGCTGGTCGAATCATTTATATCATTAAACAAACGTTTGAAAAAATCTGGACCATTTGTAATTAAGTCAAGATGTCCTGTTTTTATAGGATAATTTCGCAGCGTGATGCGTTGCCTATGCCGTTTTTTTCCAAAATAAAAATCGACGGTAATCCAAATAAACAGAACGATGATCCATCCAACAGCCCATATCCATATCATAAGGCAATCCCCTTTCCAAATGTCATCGTCTTATTAGTCTGTCCCATTCCTAACCTATTTAACATGAAGAATGACACTATCTCGCTACTTCAACAAGCTGTTAGCAATTGAAATTCCCTATTTCCTTTGAAGATAAGACGCTATAGCTGGAACATTGAAGCTGCTTTCCAATTTTTAGTTTGATAAAAAATTGGTTCAAGAAAAAGATTGACTGAATATTCATTCATAATATAATAGAAATAAGGAAATTCAGAAAATTTATATTTTTTTCATAAATATAATGCAAAAGAAGCAATTCGAGACAAAAGGGAAGGGAGTGCTAAAGAAGATATGAATGGATTATTATGGGGGAATTTGATTGCCGCCATTCTTGTCATTGCTTACGCTGTGTATTTGTTTATCTATGTGGTCAAAACACGAATCGAGTACATCAAACTGGGAAAAAAAACAGAGTTTGACCACCGTGTGAAAGAACGTCTGAATAAGATTTGGGTGTATGTTTTCGGCCAAAAAAAATTGCTGAAAGACAAGAAAAGCGGAATATATCACGTGATCTTTTTCTATGGATTTATCCTTGTACAGTTTGGGGCTATTGATTTTATTTGGAAAGGAATTGCCCCGGGCTCACATTTGCCGCTTGGTCCGTTTTATCCAGGTTTTACTTTTTTTCAGGAAATCGTCAGTTTGCTCATTTTATTTGCAGTAGGTTGGGCGTTTTATCGCCGCTATATTGAAAAGCTTGTTCGCTTAAAACGAAATTTTAAAGCGGGACTCGTACTTCTTTTTATTGGAACGCTCATGGTATCCGTATTGGCGGGTAATGGCATGGATATCATTTGGCATGAACAATCAATCAGCTGGAATTGGAACGAGCCGGTAGCTTCCTCCGTAGCGGTTGCCTTATCAGGGATCAGCAAGGCCGCAGCAGTCGCCATTTTCTATATTTTCTGGTGGATTCATTTATTGGTTCTACTGACATTCCTTGTTTATGTACCTCAATCTAAGCATGCTCACTTAATCGCTGGTCCGGCAAATGTGTATTTAAATCGGTTGGATCATAAAGGAAAACTACGACCCATCAACTTTGAAGATGAATCTCAACAATCGTTCGGAGTTGGCAAAATTGAAGATTTTACACAGCTTCAGCTTGTCGATCTTTATGCTTGCGTGGAATGCGGAAGATGTACGAACATGTGCCCGGCGACAGGGACAGGGAAAATGCTGTCGCCGATGGATTTGATCGTCAAACTTCGAGACCATTTAACGAATTACGGAGCGGCAGTCACCTCCAAACAGCCTTGGGTGCCGGCGTTCGCTTTTCAAAATACGCAAGGAAATCAACTTGCTTTGGCCGCGAAAAACGAAGGGTCAATAGAAGCCGCGGCCGCTGTCGAGTATAACCCTTCTTTAATAGGCGATGTCATCACAGAAGAAGAAATTTGGGCGTGCACGACTTGCCGCAACTGTGAAGACCAATGCCCAGTGATGAATGAGCATGTCGACAAGATTATTGATTTGCGACGCTATCTTGTTTTAACAGAAGGGAAAGTGGCGCCTGATGCCCAAGAGTCATGAGAACATAGAAAGGCAAGGAAATCGTGGGGCAAATAGAAAAGATAGAGAAAATTGGCGAGAAGCTCGAGAAGATGTTCATGTGCCGACTGTTAAAGAAATGAAGAAAGCCGGAGAGGAATTCGAGTATTTATTCTGGGTTGGATCGATGGGTTCATTTGACAACCGCAGCCAAAAAATTGCCTTGTCCTTTGCGAAACTGCTAAATGAGGCCGGCGTTAAGTTCGCCATTCTCGGAAATAAAGAAAAAAACTCTGGCGATACACCGCGCCGTCTTGGGAATGAATTTTTATTTCAAGAACTTGCTCAACAAAATATTGCAGAATTTGAAAAGATTGGGGTAAAGAAAATTGTTACCATTGACCCGCACGCTTACAATATATTCAAAAATGAGTATCCGGATTTCGGATTGAAAGCGGAAGTCTATCATCACACCGAACTTCTGGCCAAGCTGGTGAAGGAAGGAAAACTCCAGCCAAAATATGAAGTGAATGAAACGATCACATTCCATGATTCTTGTTATTTGGGCCGCTACAATGATGTCTTTGATCCGCCGCGTGACATTTTGAGGTCCATTAAAGGTGTGAAACTAGTGGAAATGGAGCGCAATCGTGAAACGGGAATGTGCTGTGGGGCAGGCGGAGGATTGATGTGGACAGAAGAAGATACAGGCCAACGCATTAACGTGGCTCGCACAGAGCAAGCGTTAGCTGTCCAGCCAACAGTGATTAGTTCAGGATGTCCATATTGCTTGACGATGTTGTCCGATGGTACGAAGGCTAAGGAAGTAGAAGATACAGTGGCCACACTGGACATTGCTGAAATTCTGGAAAGAGCGGTGTGTGGTCCAAAAGAAGCGAAAGCGCCAGTTCCATCCTCATAATAAAAAAGCAGAAAACACATATCGAATTTCGAATTTTCAAAAAATGTATTTACCTTTTGGCTGACATTCATTTAAAATAAAGAAAAGATGATAAGGGACACTTGTCCCTTTCTCGTTACTCCATAAATTGAGCGAATGTTCAGTTTGTATGTAAGCGTTTCCTATCGAAGGGAAAGGAGATGGAAAAATGGGGAAAACAGTGATTGTTGAGGGAGCGAGGACGCCGATTGGAAAACTTGGCGGGAGTTTACGTTCTTTATCTGCCCCCGAACTTGGAGCGATTGCGATGAAAGAGGCGATGCTTCGCGCCAATGTTCAACCGGCGGAAATCGATGAGGTGATATTCGGGACCGTTCTTCAAGGAGGACAGGGGCAGCTTCCCTCTAGACAGGTCGCTAGAAAAGCCGGGATTCCTTGGAACGTAAAGACGGAAACAATCAATAAAGTCTGCGCATCCGGAATGAGAAGCATCACGTTGGCGGACCAAATCATTCGCGCGGGAGACGGAGAGGTAGTGGTAGCAGGCGGAATGGAGTCAATGTCCAATGCTCCATACATTTTACCGAATGTCCGATCCGGCTTGAGAATGGGCGATGACAAATTGGTGGATTTAATGATCTATGATGGTTTAACATGCGCTTTTTCGGGGGTTCATATGGGGACGTTCGGAAATAAGACCGGAAAAGAACTTGGCATTTCGCGCGAAGAACAAGATCGATGGGCTTATCGCAGCCATCAGTTGGCAATCAAAGCAATGGAAGAAGGAAAGTTTGCTGAAGAAATTGTTCCTGTGGAAGTTCCGCAGCGAAAAGGCGATCCGGTGGTGGTGTCCGATGACGAAGCGCCGCGTAAGGATACGTCCATTGAAAAACTAGCCAAATTAAAGCCGGCCTTTGATCAAGACGGAGCGATAACGGCGGGAAATGCTCCGGGTGTTAATGATGGAGCGGCAGCGCTTGTTCTAATGAGCGAAGAGCGTGCGGAAAAAGAAGGTAAAAACATCCTTGCTCGAATCATAGCCCATGATGCTGTGGCGGTAGAGGCAGAAAATTTCCCAAAAACTCCTGGATTAGTCATCAATGAACTTTTGAAAAAGACTGGAAAATCCGTTCATGACATCGATTTATTTGAGATTAACGAAGCTTTTGCAGTAGTAGCGCTGGCCAGCAGTCAAATTGCCGGCATAGATCGCGAAAGAATCAACGTCAACGGTGGAGCAGTTGCTCTCGGCCATCCGATTGGCGCTAGTGGAGCACGGATTGTTCTCACATTGGCATACGAATTAAGAAGAAGAGGCGGCGGAATCGGAGTGGCAGCCATTTGCAGCGGCGGAGGTCAAGGTGATGCCATTATGATTGACGTTCCCAAACAATAAAACTGGATCTTTCCTTTTCTGTTGATAGCCGTTCATTGGTGACTTGCGGTTGAGATGTTGTTGTTCCACATTAGACGTGAGGGATTTCCATTCAACAAAAAAAGATTAGCAGGAATGCAATAGAAAAATCGGTTTTGACGACTGGGAGCAGGAACGTTTGTTGCTAGGAACCCTCCAGCTTCATTTTCTTTTTGTATCCTTTTGGCTGCCGTGAAGGAGGCGGAGGCTGTCTTCCTAATGAAAAGGAAGATTTGACAGCGCCCTGCATCAAATGGTCCCCCAAATGAACAGTTGAGGTGATGCGAATGGATATCAAAACAGTCATGGTCGTCGGCGCTGGCCAAATGGGGTCTGGAATTGCACAAGTTTGTGCGCGATCCGGCTATCAAGTCATCGTAAATGACATTAAAGAAGAATTTTTAGACAAGGGTTTCGCAGTCATTAATCAACATTTAGCGCGGCAAGCGGAAAAGGGGAAGATAACGAAAGAGGAAAGAGATCAAACGCTCTCCCGATTAAGGAAATCGATTGATATTCGGGACGCTCGTAAAGTGGATTTGGTCATTGAAGCGGCAGTGGAGAATATGGAAGTGAAAAAAAGCATTTTTGCCGAATTAGACCAATATGCACCGGAGCATGCTATTTTAGCCTCCAACACTTCATCTTTGCCAATTACGGAAATTGCTGCAGCCACAAATCGGCCGGAAAAAGTGATTGGCATGCATTTTATGAATCCGGTTCCGGTGATGAAGCTTGTGGAAATTATTCGTGGATTGCAGACAGCGGAGGAAGTGTATCAATCCATTGAGTCCATGACGAAATCTCTCCAAAAAGTGCCAATCGAAGTTAACGACTTCCCAGGATTTATTTCGAACCGAGTGCTGATGCCGATGATTAATGAAGCCATTTATGCTTTATATGAAGGGGTTGCAACAAAAGAAGCCATTGATGAAGTGATGAAACTGGGGATGAATCATCCAATGGGGCCGCTTACGTTAGCGGATTTTATTGGCCTTGATACTTGCTTGTATATTATGGAGACCCTTCATGAAGGGTTTGGTGATGATAAATACCGTCCATGTCCGCTTTTAAGAAAATATGTAAAAGCTGGATGGCTTGGCAAAAAAACAGGAAAAGGATTTTATGAATATTCTTAAAAACTATTTCAGTAAAAACAAAGGGGGTTGAAAAAGGAACAGCGGGAAGAACCGTTCGTGCTGCCATCACTACTTTCTTGGGGGGACAGCAATGAAGCTTCACTTCACGGAAAAACAAGAAAGGTTAAGAAAACTGGTTCGTGATTTTGCCAAGGGAGAAATAGAGCCGTATTTGGACCGTATGGAACAGGGGGAGTTTCCAAGGCATATTGTAGACAAAATGGCAGAAATGGGACTGATGGGCATTCCAATTCCAGAAGAATACGGAGGCCGCGGAATGGATTTTATTTCTTATATTGCGGCGATTGAGGAGTTATCCAAAGTCAGTGCAACAGTTGGAGTGATTTTATCCGTTCATACATCCGTTGGCACAAATCCCATTTTGCATTTTGGAACTCCTGAACAAAAACGAAAATATATTCCGAAATTGGCGAAAGGAGAGCATTTGGGAGCTTTTTGCCTGACAGAGCCAGGTTCCGGTTCAGATGCGGCCAGTTTAAGAACGAAAGCGGTCAAACAAGGGGATTATTATATCATTAACGGTTCAAAGATATTTATTACGAACGGAGGGGAGGCGGATACATATATTGTGTTTGCTTCCACTAATCCTGAAGCAAGAAGGAAAGGGATTTCCGCTTTTATCGTTGAAAGGGGGACTCCGGGTTTTCATATAGGAAAAGACGAGCGGAAAATGGGGCTTCACGGCTCTCGAACCGTCCAGTTAACGTTCGAAGATATGAAAGTGGCAGCGAAAAGCTTACTCGGGGCGGAAGGCGAGGGGTTTCAAGTGGCAATGTCCAATCTCAATGCCGGACGCATTGGCATTGCAGCCCAAGCGTTGGGGATTGCGGAAGCTGCCTTGGAAAAAGCGATCATCTATGTCAAGGAGCGGCGGTCAATGGGAGAACAGTCCATCTCTGAACAAGGTGTGGACTTTCGATTAGCGGATATGGCAACGAATGTGGAAGCGGCTAAATTGTTAGTATACCGAGCGGCGTTTCTGCATTCCCAAGGCCTTCCTTGCGAAAAGGAAGCATCCATGGCGAAACTGTTCGCTTCCAATACCGCTATGGAAGCGGCAGCGGAGGCGATCCAAGTCTTCGGGAGGGACGGCTATTCGAAGAATCATCCTGTTGAGCGCTATTTTCGAGATGCAAAAATCACACAAATATATGAAGGAACAAATGAAATACAACGAATCGTCATTAGTAAACGGTTGTGAGAAGAGGTGCTGAAAATGAATTTTCAATTATCTGAAGAGCATGAAATGATCCGAAAAATGGTACGTGATTTCGCCAAAAAGGAAGTGGAGCCGACCGCGAGAGAACGGGACGAAGAAGAACGTTTTGATCGAACTCTTTTTGAAAAAATGGCGGAATTAGGCCTTGCGGGAATCCCGTGGCCAGAAGAATACGGCGGGATTGGCAGTGATTATCTGGCGTACTGCATTGCGATAGAAGAGCTGTCAAGAGTAGACGCTTCTATTGGCGTTACCCTTTCTGCTCATACCTCTCTTGCCGGCTGGCCAATCTATAAGTTTGGCAGTGAAGAGCAGAAACAAAAATATTTAAAACCAATGGCGGAAGGGAAAAAGATCGGAGCATACGGTCTTACGGAACCGGGATCAGGATCGGATGCCAGTGCAATGAAAACCACTGCTCGGCGAGATGGCGATGATTACATCTTAAATGGGTCGAAAATTTTTATCACTAACGGGGGCGAAGCTGATATTTACGTTGTCTTTGCCATGATGGAACCGGAAAAGAAGCATCATGGCATCAGTGCGTTTATTGTGGAAAGCGGATTTAAAGGTTTTTCCGTCGGCAAAAAAGAAAAAAAGCTGGGAATTCGTTCATCGCCTACAACAGAAATTATCTTTGAAGATTGCCGAGTTCCAAAGGAAAATCTTCTTGGAAATGAAGGAGATGGCTTTAAAATTGCCATGATGACGTTGGATGGCGGGAGAAATGGGATTGCGGCTCAAGCGGTTGGCATTGCCCAAGGAGCTTTAGATGCTGCAGTAGCCTATGCGAAAGAGCGTCGTCAATTTGGCAAACCGATCGTCGCCAACCAAGGAATTTCTTTTAAACTAGCGGATATGGCAACGAGTGTAGAAGCAGCCAGATTATTAACCTATCAAGCTGCTTGGCTTGAATCGCAAGGTCTTCCATACGGAAAGGCTTCCGCCATGTCGAAGCTTTTTGCTGGAGATACAGCGATGAAAGTTACAATCGAAGCTGTTCAAGTTTTTGGCGGATACGGATTTACAAAAGATTATCCAGTGGAACGCTTTATGCGTGACGCCAAAATCACACAAATCTATGAAGGAACACAAGAAATTCAAAAACTGGTTATCTCAAGAATGTTGACAAAAGAATAGAAAACGTAAAAATATCAACAGTTGCCTTTATCGGTTAATGCGATATAGTCCCATTTGGACGACAAGTCTGACTCCTCTGCGTTCGAAATAAAGAATCAATAGGTGTCCGTCAAGGAGGGCACTTGAATGCAGAAAGGAGCCCAGACTTTTTTTAGCCGCAAATGGTCAAAACATCCAAAAATAGAACAAACAATGCCTATGAAAAGGCGGTTGATCGTATGAAAGGAAGAAAAGTTCATGCTTCTGTAAAAGATGAACAACTGATTCAAAAAAGGCGAAATGAGATGATTAGAGGGGCGGTCCATCTTTTTAAGAAAAAAGGGTTTCACGTACAACTACAAGAGAAATAGCCAAGGCAGCGGGATTCAGCATCGGAACGTTATATGAATATATTCGAACAAAGGAAGATATACTCTATTTAGTTTGCGATAATATTTACGAAGAAGTGAAGGCAAAGCTCCAGCAGATGGACTTGGAAAAAGGAACGTTAGAAAGCTTAAAAATAGGCATTGCTCACTATTTTCATGTAATGGATGAATTCCAAGATGAAGTGCTCTTCATGTACCAAGAGGCCAAATCTCTTTCCAAAGACGCCTTGCCATACGTGTTACAAAAGGAGATGGATATGGTCCGCCTGTTGGAAGCATGGATAAAACGATGTGTAGAAAACGGTGAACTGGACATGGATGACCAGCAAGTGCATTTGTTTGCCCAGCATATTTTGGTATTGGGGCAGATGTGGGCGTTTCGGCGCTGGTGCTTAAAAGAAACATTTTCCATAAACGAATACATCGGCCTGCTGACGGATCAGTTATTTCTCGGAATCAATGGCTATCGCCGGGCGATCTCAAATGAATTACATAAACCGTTATATGGATTTGGAAAGAAGATTGGAAAAGGGAACGGGTAAAAAAGGTTAGAAGATTCATCCGTTTTCCGAAAAAACAGCGTTTTGTCAATGAAAAAACGTAATCCATCGTTCCTGCTCAAAAAAGAAAAAAAGATTGATTGATAATTTCTGTAGTTTTTTGCAAACCATCATTCATTCATCGGGTATGAAAATATGTTAAAAGAAGATAGGTGGTGACCGTTGAAATAATTTGCCGTACGGATGGAAATAGTGGTCGGCTCATGATTCGCCAATTTAGGTATTTCGTTACTATCGGCGTAAAACGGGACCAAGACGATCCTGGTTATGATTGAAAGGGAGGTCCATCTCCTTTTCCCGCTGCTTCATTGTAGAGAATAGTAGTACATTGGCGAATATTCGCGCTATAATAATACAGCGAAAGAGAAATTGAGGCGTAGATCAATGAAAATTTTGCGAAGATGGGTCCTAATCGGTTTCTTTTTAGCTGTCTCCTCCTTTCTTTATGAAAAACAATTGGGAGCTATTCCTTTTTTGCTTTTATCTCTTTTTTTCTTGGCGGCTGCTTACCGAGAAAGAAGAAACTTCAAAAACGGCCAGAAGGAAATGGAAGCGAGCATCTGGGGATCTTCTTATAAGGGTGAAAAAATGAAAGAATAAGCGGATTAAATATGGCATAAACAAAGCATTATTGTTTATAATGGAAAATATGTATTCTAGTGATCATCTATACGCAGACCGTTGAAATTCCCCAAATAGGAAACATCTGCGTTTTCATCCGTGTCCTGAGGGTGCTCTAGAGTGAGAAGCATCCGAATGATCAACGTTTTGTTTTTTCGCTCCTTATAGAGTGTGGAAATAGAGAAAGGAAGTGCGAACAGTGAATTTGGAACAGTTGTCAAAAGAAGAGTTGAAAGAAATGTCTTTTATTGAGCTGGCCTTTACTATTTTAGAAAACAGAAAACAAGTCATTCCATTCCAACAATTACTGAACGAAATTCAAAAACTTTTAGAGTTGTCCGACGAGGAAATACAGGATAAAATGGTTCAGTTTTATACGGATTTAAATATTGACGGCCGTTTTCTTGCCCTTGGTGATAACCAATGGGGGCTAAGAGCGTGGTATCCAATTGATCAAATTGAAGAAGAAACCGCTCCAACTGTGAAAGTACGAAAGAAAAAGGCGAGAAAAGCGGTGGAAGATGATCTGGAAGACTTCGATGATATAGATGATACTGTGGAGGACGAAGATTTCGAAGATCTGGATGATTTTGATGACAGTGTAGACGAAGTGGAAGATCTGGATGACGATGAAGACTTTGACGATTTGGATGAAAAGGAAGATTTTGATGACGATCTCCTTGATGAAGAATATGATATGGACGAAGATGGATTGGACGAGGACTTGCATCCCGTTGACAAAGAAAAGGAAATATAATCCTGCTCTTGACATCTTTCAATGAGAATTGTAGTATGTTATTTGGGCTCTTTAAAAAGTTCGTATATAGATGAAAGAACGCTCCCTTACTGTTTTTTAGGTAAGAGGGGCGTTTTTGTATTTTACCCAAAAAACTAAGGAACATTATATACATCAGCTGTTTAAGATATTAGCGATCATATGAAGGGGGAACTAAATTGACAAAATATATATTTGTAACAGGCGGTGTGGTTTCTTCTTTAGGCAAAGGAATTACAGCTGCCTCTTTAGGCAGGCTTTTAAAAAACCGCGGATTAAATGTCACGATTCAAAAATTTGATCCGTACATCAATGTAGATCCAGGCACAATGAGTCCATATCAGCATGGTGAAGTGTTTGTTACGGATGATGGAGCGGAAACGGATCTTGACCTTGGTCATTACGAACGTTTTATTGATATTAATTTAAATCAATACAGCAATGTGACAACCGGGAAGGTGTATTCGGCCGTTTTAAGAAAAGAAAGACGCGGTGAATACTTAGGCGGAACCGTCCAAGTTATCCCCCATATCACGAATGAAATTAAAGATCGGGTATTTCGAGCAGGCAAAACGACGACCGCAGATGTTGTGATCACGGAAATCGGCGGAACGGTCGGCGATATCGAATCGCTTCCATTTTTAGAGGCGATCCGTCAAATTAAAAATGATGTTGGCCGTGACAATGTGATGTACATCCATTGTACATTGATTCCTTATATTAAAGCGGCTGGTGAAATGAAAACAAAGCCGACTCAACATAGTGTAAAAGAATTGCGCAGCCTTGGCATTCAGCCAAATGTGATTGTTGTGCGTACAGAAATGCCGATATCTCAAGAAATGAAAGACAAGATTGCTTTGTTTTGCGATATAGATCCAAAAGCGGTTATTGAGTCGAGAGATGCCGATACATTGTATGCTGTTCCACTCGCTCTTCAAGAACAAAAATTAGATGAAATTGTTTGCCAACATTTGAAGCTGCAATGTCATGAAGCCGATATGACTGAATGGAAGGAACTTGTCGACCGCGTGAGAAATTTATCGCGGAAAACAAAGATTGCCTTGGTCGGGAAATATGTGGAACTTCAAGACGCTTATATTTCCGTTGTTGAGGCTTTAAAACATGCTGGGTATGCTTTTGATTCTGATATTGAAATTCAATGGATCAACTCAGAACATGTGAACTCGGAAAATGTATCTGATTTGCTGAAAGATGCAGATGGAATTTTAGTTCCGGGCGGATTTGGCGACCGCGGAATTGAAGGGAAAATCGTTGCGATTCAATATGCCAGAGTGAATCGGGTTCCATTCTTGGGCATTTGCCTCGGTATGCAGCTCGCTTCGGTAGAATTTGCTAGAAACGTACTAGGATTGGAAGGAGCTCATTCTTCTGAAATTCGTCCTGATACAAAATATCCGATTATTGATTTGCTTCCGGAGCAAAAGGATATTGTTGATCTTGGCGGGACTTTGCGGCTTGGATTATATCCTTGCAAACTTTCGGAAGGGACAAAGGCGTTTGAAGCTTATAAAGAAGAAGTCATTTATGAACGCCATCGCCATCGTTATGAATTTAATAATGAATATCGGGAACAAATGGAAAAATCTGGATTTGTTTTCTCTGGTACAAGTCCGGATGGGCGTCTAGTTGAAATCATCGAATTAAAAGACCATCCTTGGTTTGTTGCCAGCCAGTTCCATCCTGAATTTACTTCAAGACCTACACGTCCTCAGCCATTGTTCCGAGACTTTGTAAAAGCTGCTTTAGAAAAGCAAGCATAGGTAAAAGAAAATGTCAATTAGATAAACATCCGTTTACAGCATCGGAAAACCGGTCTAAAGTTTGACATGAAAGAGGACAAGGCTTGCCGAAAAGATCCATACAATGATTGTCAATAGAACTTCTGTGCAGAAAATTTGTTAGCACTTCTGCGCAGGAGTTTTATTTTGTCTTTTTTTGATTTCCTTTACATATAGTAAAACTGTGCCATAAAGGATTATTTTTCCTCTCAGGGTGCTTAGATTTTTGGCTGCCCTTTCTGAAAAGTTTTACACAATCTAGTTGAATGAAGTGGAACCCGATAGTGAAATATAATCTTAACTTTATGGAGATCATTCCACTACATTTTAAATCTATTTATTATAATACAAAAATGGCAAAAATATAGCTGTAACCCCCTCCAGAAAGAAGGAATTTAATCTTAAAAAAGAGAAGTATAGTTTTGACTTAGAGGATAGATAAGGCTTAGGATAGGAGGCGTTACTCTTTTGCTGGGCATGTTTCATTGATTATTGCATTAGGATGAGGAGTCATTATACATACCAGTACGAATTCAAACTATTGTAAGGGGTGGGATCAAAATGGCAGAGAAAATATTAATCGTCGACGATCAATTTGGGATTAGAATTTTGTTGAATGAAGTATTGCAAAAAGAAGGGTATGAAACGTACCAAGCATCCAATGGTGTACAAGCTCTCGAAATTGTCGACCGGCATTCCCCTGATTTAGTGTTATTGGATATGAAAATACCTGGAATGGATGGCATCGAAATATTGAAAAGAATGAAGCAAAAAGACCCAGACATTCGGGTGATTATTATGACTGCTTATGGAGAGCTGGATATGATTCAAGAGGCAAAAGAATTGGGAGTTCTCACACATTTTGCGAAGCCGTTTGACATTGATGATATACGAAATGCCGTTAAGCAATATATTTTATAATTTCGGGTACATTAGAAAAAATGGTGGATTTTTTTGTGAAAGCGGACCCATATTGGTAAAAAAGATATGAATTTGGTATCATAAACAATGTAAATTCCATCCGGTGGTTTAGGTAAGGAAGGGTCCTTTGCCAATTAAACTTCCTGGGAATGAATTAAGGAGGAAAAATTATGCCTTTAGTTTCCATGACTGAAATGCTTAACAAAGCTAAAGATGAAGGATATGCTGTGGGACAATTCAATATTAACAACCTAGAATTCACCCAAGCGATTCTACAAGCAGCTCAAGAAGAAAAATCTCCTGTTATTCTTGGAGTTTCTGAAGGTGCAGCCCGCTATATGGGCGGATTTAAATTGGTTGTTAACATGGTGAAAGCATTAATGGAAGAATATCAAATAACGGTGCCAGTAGCGATC
>JADBKC010000018.1 GCA_014896555.1 Caryophanales bacterium
TTGTTGGAGGGTCAGTTATGACAACTTATCACTTTGTAGGAATTAAAGGATCGGGGATGAGCGCCCTTGCCCAAATTTTGTTCGATAAGGGCTATAAGGTGCAAGGTTCTGACATTGAAAAATACTTTTTTACTCAAAAAGCTCTGGAAGATGCCGGAATTCCAATTTATCCCTTCGGTAAAGAAAACATTAAACCTGGTTTAACGGTAATAGCAGGAAACGCATTTCCTGACACACATGAAGAAATTCAAGAAGCGTTAAAACTTGGATTGCCGGTAATCCGTTACCATAAATTTTTAGGAGAATTTGCCCGCAAGTTTACAAGTATTGCTGTGACAGGCGCTCATGGGAAAACATCCACAACAGGGTTAATGGCGCATGTCATTGGTGGAGCAAAACCCACTTCTTATTTAATTGGCGATGGTACTGGAAAAGGTGTAAAAGACGCTGTATATTTTGTTTTTGAAGCTTGCGAATATCGTCGTCATTTCTTATCCTATTTTCCCGATTACGCTATTATGACCAATATTGATTTTGACCATCCTGATTATTTTGCAAATATCGAAGATGTTTTTTCTGCCTTCCAGCAAATGGCGATGCAAGTGAATAAAGCCATTTTTGCTTGCGGCGATGATGAACTGCTGCAAAAAATCCAAGCGAAGGTTCCTGTTGTGTATTATGGCTTTGGTGAAGAGAATGATTTTCAAGCTCGCAATATCAAGCATACAAAAGATGGTACATCATTTGATGTATTTGTAAGAAATACGTATTATGGCTCTTTTAAAATTCCTTTGTTTGGCGATCATAACGTTTTAAATGCTCTCGGAGTAATAGCTGTTTGCCAATATGAAAATATTGATACAGAAATCGTCAAAGAGCGTCTTCTTACTTTTGAAGGGGTGAAAAGGAGATTCTCCGAGAAAAAGATAGGAACGCAAATCATTATTGATGACTACGCGCATCATCCAACAGAAATCAAGGCAACGATTCATGCTGCTCGACAAAAATATCCTGACCAAGAAATTGTAGCGATTTTTCAGCCACACACGTTTACGAGAACTCAGGCTTTCTTAAATGATTTTGCTCAAAGCCTTATGGAAGCTGATTCTGTCTATTTATGCGAAATTTTTGGTTCGGCACGGGAAAACCACGGCAAGCTGACTGTGAAAAATCTACAGGAGTGGATTCCAGGGGCGCAAATTATTGAAGAAGAAGACACGTCTCTGCTCTTAAAGCATGAAAATGCGGTTCTCATCTTTATGGGAGCGGGAGATATTCAAAAATTCCAGCTTACCTATGAAAAGCTACTAAGCAACACGATGAAAAAATAGAAAATGAACGAAAAAAGATATCGATGATCGATTATTAAGGTTGAACGTTTTAGAGCTGACTCCATGTACAGCCTCTTCCATGCACTGTAGGATTGTATTAATTCTATCTGTGGCCTGCCAAGGAGGAGGTAAGCTTTGAGTCCGCTCTTTTTTTCGTTTGTCTACCTTTTATTTAGCAGAAAAGTGCGGTATAATAAAAAATGTCTGATTATTCTCTCTATTTGATTAAGAGGGATAGTTTTAAAAAACGCGTTGTGATCATATCGGGTGGATCTAGTGGCATGGAAAAATATATAGCGAACATTTTCTAAGAAGGAGAGAAAGCAGTTATTACAGGAAGAAATCTTAAAAGGCTGGAACAAGCAAAAAAAGAGATACAATCACAAGGGGATGGTGAAGATCACGATTGCCAAGGATGTGAGAAATCCGGATGATGTGGATAAAATGGTCCGAGAAACGGATCAAAAGTTTGGAAGAATCGATGTTTTGGTAAATTTTAAGTATCGAAGAGTTTTTCTAACTAGAAAATGAAATATTTTCGCTCTTCTCAATCTTGCCATCAAAGCTATTACTTATAAAAAACGGAAACCACTTTTCATTTTTCACTTCTAATTTACTTATTTCCCGATCTTATCCCCTTGAATTTCCATTGATTCATTGGAAACGATATTTCGTGAATGTACTTCGAGTGCATATCGATATAGACTCGCATTTTCCTCCTGATCATAACCTCTTTTGTTGTTCATCTGAATGTTTTTTCTTCGGTCTGAATCAATGATGGGTCCACTTGTTCTTGGTGATAAATTTGACGCCTTCCTAAAAGAAATAGTAAAATTTATAAAGGATTCGCGAAAAAGAAGAATATTTTAGCAGTTTCGTTTTTTCGCTGAGATTCAATGAACAATATGCTCGAGGAGGTGTTTAAAGTGATTGTCATTTTGTATGTAAGTGTGGCGGTGATCGCTATCGCATTTCTTATTTTAGCTCTTAGTGTATCGAGAACATTAAGATCCGTTGACAGTACTTTAAACAGTGTATCAAAAATGTTGGACGGCTTGGAAAACCAGCTGAAAGGAGTCACCCAAGAAACAGCTGAACTATTACATAAAACGAATGAGTTGGCTGAGAATATTGGGGAAAAAACGAAAGAACTGAATTCGGTTGTTTATGCTGTGAAAGGAGTAGGCAGCTCCATTGAGACGTTCAATCAATCTTTGAAAAAAATAACGACAACGGTAGGCTCACAATTAGAAAAAAATCAGAATAAAATTTCTCAAGCGGTCCAATGGAGCCATATCATAAAACAAGTATTGGACAAATGGAAGCGCAAAGAAGAGTCACCAGCTGCCAAAACACAGAATAACACGTTTCAAGAAGGTCGCGGCGCTGTAGAAAGGGCTAGAAATGAATTTTAACTTTCAATCTACCAATATGAAAAGGAGTGATAAATGTGGAAGGGAAAGAAAAAAGAAACTCATGTGGATTTATAGCCGGCGCTTTTGTCGGCGGGGTTATTGGTGCTGCTGCCGCCTTAATTCTCGCTCCTAAACCAGGAAGAGAATTAAGAAAGAATTTAACGGGGCAAGCGGACGTTTTGAAAGAAAAAGCATCCTATTGGGCAGAATTGGCTAAAGAAAAAGGAGGCCAATGGGCATGTTCAGCAAAAGAAAAAAGCAGTGAATTTGCTTTCGCTGCAAAAGATAAAGCGGAACATTTATCCAAAACGGTGCAATCAAAATCTGGTGAGATGGCAAGCAAAATTCAAACGATAACAACTAATGCGAAGGAAAAAACCGCTCAGGTGGCAGATAAAGTGAGCCAACGATTTCAATCACAAAATGGACAAACCTTAGACGAAGTAAGCAAAAAACTGGAAGAAACGAAACAGGCATTTGAAAAAACTGAAAAATCGGTTAATAAAAACGAATAATTTGATGTGGGAGCGGTGAAATGGTATCATGTTTTCACCCTCTTTTTTTGTGAAACTAGTCTTTTGTTATCAGTTGGATTGATTTGTCTATCAAGTGACAATGTATGTTTCATTTGTTTCCTGCTTTTATCCTATTCAAAAGGCGTATAAAATGGCTGGTTACACTCCAAATAACGAAATGCAAAGGTGATGATCATGAAAAAAATAGAAACCATTGAACAGTTTGAACAGTTGATGACAAAAGAACACCGTGTTTTCTTTTTAAAACATAGTTTGACGTGCCCTATAAGTGCTCGTGCTTATCAAGAAGTGGATCAATTTTTGCGCAAACATCCAAGCGAAAAAGGATATTTTTTAGCTGTCCAACAGTCCCGGGAGCTATCCAATTATATCGCCCAAAAATTTGGGATCAAACACGAGTCGCCTCAAGCCTTCCTTTTCGTCAATGGACGTCCGGTATGGCACGATTCCCACTACCAAATCACGGCCGACAGATTAGCAATGATTTAGATTTGTTTAAAGCTCTAACCCGTTTTCAGCCGCTGACAATAGCATGCTGCAAATTATTTTTATAATATTCATAAAATTAATTCGGATTCTTCTATAAGTAGCAGCGGTATCCGCCTTGATTTTGAACCAAAAAGGAACGTGCAGCTGCTGGTAATCTATTACATTCGAAGCTTTTTTCAACGGTTAAGAGTTTTTTATGAAAAAGGAAGGCAGCATCTAGATTGTTCTTGCATAAAATGCTTTATCACTTAAAAGCGTTTAATTGTTGAAGCAAATTTTTCGTGACAATTTAAAATATATGATTTATAATAGTCACTAAATTATCGCCGGCGATAAAACTGATACGAGTGAAGGGATAGGAAGTCACCTTTGCCAGGTGTCTTCATAAACTGAAAAATACTCAGCGAATTGAGAAGGGATTGAAGGTTGTGGGAAATCAAGAGCTCGAACAATTAAGACAAAGAGTGGATGAAATTAATTTAAAATTGCTCGAATTGATTAACGAACGTGCTAAAATTGTTCAAGAAATTGGACGGGCAAAATTGCCTCAAGGTGTGAACAAATACGATCCGGTGCGCGAAAGAAAAATGTTGAACACGATCATCGACCAAAATGACGGACCGTTTGAAAATTCAACTATCGAGCATATTTTTAAAGAAATTTTTAAAGCAAGCTTGGAACTGCAGGAAGATGATCATCGTAAAGCTTTGCTTGTTTCGCGCAAGAAAAAACCGGAAGATACAGTAATTGAGATAAACGGCGAATTAGTAGGTGCAGGACAGCCGACATTTGTATTCGGTCCATGTGCTGTTGAATCGTACGAACAAGTAGCGGAAGTGGCTCAATCCATTAAGAACAAAGGATTAAAGCTTATTCGCGGAGGCGCGTTTAAACCACGCACTTCTCCATATGATTTCCAAGGACTTGGTTTAGAAGGATTAAAAATATTAAAGCAAATCGCAGACGAATTCCAATTGGCGGTTGTAACAGAAATCGTAAATCCAGCTCATATCGATATGGCGCTTGACTACGTGGATGTCATCCAAGTTGGAGCCCGCAATATGCAAAACTTTGAACTGTTGAAAGCGGCCGGATCCGTCAACAAACCCGTGCTGTTAAAACGGGGATTGTCCGCTACGCTGCAAGAATTTATGTATGCAGCTGAATACATTGCGTCCAGAGGAAATGATCAAATTATTCTTTGCGAACGCGGAATTCGCACTTATGAAAGAGCTACTCGCAATACGTTGGATATTACGGCAGTGCCAATATTAAAACAAGAAACTCACTTGCCAGTCTTTGTAGACGTAACTCATTCTACAGGCCGGCGCGACTTATTGCTTCCGGCTGCAAAAGCAGCTTTAGCGATTGGAGCGGATGGCGTGATGGCGGAAGTTCATCCAGATCCAGCCGTAGCGTTGTCTGATTCTGCTCAACAAATGGATTTAAAACAATTCGACGAATTTTACAAAGAAATACTAAAAGCTGTTCCTGTCAAAGCATAGATTTAAGCCATTCGGTCGATGGGACCGTAAATGCATCACTGAAACTAGAATAAACTTGCAGAAGTCTGATTCAACTGGTAAAAAATACCGTATTGAATCGGACTTTTTTAATTAATATATGTTGTTTTTGGGAAACTAATAAGAAAGGGAGAAAGGATACGGCTGCAATAAGGGATGGAATTGGACATATTTCAAAACAATAAAGAGAAAAAGGTCGGATCATTGGCAAGGTAGTGCATCTATACATAGCGATAAGGGCTCTTGAATTTGACTTTGCAGAATATCGGTTTTCTTTTCATTGCATAATGGGAGGAATTTAAGGTATCATAGGAGAACGAGACCAGTTCGTAAACAATTTCACAAAGTTTTTTATAAGTAAAGCTTTTTATTTCCTAGGTTTTAATATAATAGATATGAGAGGAAAAGTATGAAGGAGTGGGAGCAGTGACTGTTACGATATATGATGTAGCAAGAGAAGCGAATGTTTCAATGGCGACTGTTTCACGGGTGGTGAACGGAAATCCAAATGTGAAACCAACAACAAGAAAGAAAGTGTTGGAAGTGATCGAAAGATTGGGCTACCGGCCGAATGCAGTAGCGAGAGGGCTGGCTAGCAAAAAAACGACAACAGTTGGTGTGATTATCCCCGACATCTCCCATATTTTTTATGCGGAATTGGCCCGAGGAATTGAAGATATTGCCACCATGTATAATTACAATATTATTTTGAGCAATTCTGATCAAAATAAAGAGAAAGAGATTCGTCTTTTAAATACAATGCTTGGTAAACAAGTGGATGGGATTGTGTTTATGAGCGGGACGATCACTGAAGAACATGTAAAGGAATTTGAACGTTCGTCTGTGCCAATCGTTCTGGCGGGATCCGTTGAACCATCCAATCAGATCCCTTCGGTCAATATCGACTACAAACAGGCCGCTTATGACGCCGTCGAAATGCTGACGAAAAAAGGGCATAAACGCATCGGTTTTGTGGCTGCTCCTTTCAACAACACCATCAGCAAGGAATTTATATTCGAAGGATATAAAGAAGCCTTGAACGATGCCGGAATTTCTTGGCAAGAAGAATGGTTGTTTGAAGGAGACTACACATATGATTCCGGAATGGAAGCTTGGGGAAAATTTCGGGAAAATGCAGAAAAGCCGACCGCTATTTTTGTCAGCAACGATGAAATGGCGTTAGGCGTTGTTCATGGAGCGCAAGATGACGGTGTCCATATTCCGGATGATCTAGAAATCGTTAGTTTCGAAAGTACAAAACTATCGGTGATGGTTCGTCCGAAATTAACCGCAGTCGTACAGCCTCTTTATGATATTGGAGCTGTTGCTATGAGGCTGCTGACAAAATATATGAACAAAGAGGAAGTGAAAGATCATATTGTGATACTGCCACACCGAATTGAAAAACGGAGCTCTACAAAATAAGGTCCAACAAACCAGCGGCGCAGCCCGTTGCTGGTTATCGTTGGACCGATTGCGTTTAGGGATGTAATCCTCTTGTTTTTTCCAATCAAGCGGAAAGCGGGAACTCATCCTTGAAACCGTTGAAGAAGCAGATAAAAATGGTGCTCTAATGCTCATATGAGGAGAAAAATAACACCTATCCAGCCAGACGGATAGGTGTTTATAATAGATTCCTATTTCAACCGATTGAAAATTCGGTCAATCTTCTCTATCACGATGGCGGTTTTGTCGAATGTTCATGTCGCAGCGGATAAAGTGCTTTTTCCACGGTTAGGCGGTTTTTTTCTGTTATTTCCTGTTTGCGGGGAATGGGTTTGTAAATACCTTCAGGATCTTCCCAAGCGGCAGGCAATGGAACAGACGATTTTTTCGACCACTTCGAAATCCACTTTTCAGGTAAAGGACCGTAAAAATGATTGTTATCGGTCATCTCTAGCCAAATTCGGGACCATGCCCGGGGAACGACTCTCCAAATATCATATCCTCCACCCCCTACGGCAATCCAGCGGCCGTCGCAATATTGATGGGCAATTTCGTGGGCTATTTTAGGAATACGTTCATAAATTTTCATGGTAGTCGATAAATGGGTCAAAGGGTCATAATAGTGGGCATCCACGCCATTTTGTGTCAAAATAACGTCCGGTTTGAAATAGGCCGCCACTTCCCAAATGGCTGTTTCATAGGCATGAAGCCAAGATTCATCTTCTGTGAAAGCATCCAAAGGGATGTTAAAGGAAAAGCCGTAGCCTTTACCATTTCCCCTCTCATTGACATTTCCGGTTCCTGGAAACAAATACCTTCCTGTTTCATGGATGGACAGCGTACAAACATTTGGATCATCATAAAAAGACCATTGCACACCGTCGCCATGATGAGCATCGGTGTCTACATATAGAACCCGGGCATGATATTTTTCCTGTATATACTGGATGGCTACAGAACTATCGTTGTAGATGCAAAAACCGGAGGCTTTTCCGCAAAATCCATGATGCAGCCCTCCGCCTAAGTGGATGGCATGTTCGGCTTTGTCGGTCATGACCCAATCAACTGCTGTCAATGTTCCTCCTACCAACAAAGCGCTCGCTTCATGCATTCCTTTAAAAATGGGCGTATCCTCCGTGCCAAGGCCATATCCTTCGGCGATGTCCGGGGACAGTCGTCCAACTCCCGCTTTTTTTACTGCTTGAATATAAGAAGGATCGTGGATAAGGGTAAGCTCTTTTTCCGTCGCGATCCGTGGCGGGATGATATGTTCCTCTTTTAAAGCGTCAATGCTTTGTAATAAATCCATTGTTAAAGTGATTCTAAATTGATTAAACGGATGCTGATTATGGAATTTATAAGTCAATAGGTCATCTGAATAAATAAATACGGCCTTTTTTTTCATATGGAAATCCCGGGCATATTTGGCCATAAAACCGTATGCCCTTCCTTTTTCAATGCATGAATGAGCTCAAGAGGGTTCATTGTTTGAACGCGAAAAACAAGAATTTTATACCGTTCATCCGGTTTATCAGGATACACAAGAACGCTCAAAATATTTGCCTTCTGTTTATGAATCACTGTTACCACTTCGTACAGAATGCCTGGTTTATTAGGGACTTTTACTTCAATTTGGGAACCCGGCTGGTTAGCACCCGTCAATTCCACAAATGTATGGAGGACATCTGTTTCCGAAAGGATCCCTACAAGTTTTCCATCTTGGACAATGGGCAGACAGCCGATTTGATTGTCGTAGAAAAGATAAGCAATTTCTTCCACAAAGTCTAGAGGATGACCTGTTACAACTTCCTTTATCATAAAGGAATGAAGGGGTTTTTTCAGAATTTCTTCCCGGATTTCTTTTTGAAAGATGGAGGATGTGATATTTTTTAAATCCCGCTCTGTTACTAGACCGACTAAATGTTGGTTTTCGTCCACAACCGGAATGTGGCGGATTTTTTTCGATTTTAACAATTTCAGCGCGTCTCGAATAGAAGCATCTGGCGGAAGAGTATAGACTTCCTTAGTCATAATTTCTTCTACGATCATAAACTTCCCTCCTTATCCTTTGACACAACTTTAATACATAAATCGGTTCATGAAACGAATCTGATCGAATTTTTCAATCGATTGGGGGCTGACTCTTTTTCCTATCCTTGCCATTAAGCAGTTGGCAGGGTGAGAACTGATTTCTGGATCATCGGTTGCATACCATACAAGGCCCCCAGCATTCATCATTTTTTCCATCACTTTTCGATATTCCCAAACGTTTAACCCGGTTCCTTTTAAATCCCAATGCCAATAATATTCCGTTGTAATAATGATATAGTCTTCCATAGCGTCATCCATCATAGAAACTCGCAAAAGATTTTTTCCTACCCCGAAACCCCGGTATTCGGGAATCACTTCAATGGCTCCTAATTCAATAAGATCTTCCATGTTTCCTTCCGACCAGCGTTCTAGAGGATCAGGATAAAGAAAAGTGACATAACCGACAATGGTTTGATGTTCCCTGGCGATGATAATTCTTCCTTCTGGGAGAGCGGCAATTTCGATCAGCGCTTTATGCTGCTTTGAAGGCTGGCGAAAAGCGACTAAATCTTTATGAAACTCTAAGTTTGAAAGAGTTTTGGAGGATATTGGTCCTTCAATCGTTAGGTCTCCTTTTGGAGTTTTCATTTTAAGAGAATGATAAGTTTTTTTATGTTCCATCTGGTCACCACCTTGAAATCTTACTTTCATTATCATATATAAGCACTATGCTGGTAAACTATTTTTACAAACTTTTCAGATTGTTTTTGGTTTTTTGCCAAGAATCGTATAATGGAGGAAATGAATGGATCGCAATAAAGGAAGGAAATTATTCAATAGTAGACAAATAAAACATATTAATTTTAAAAAAATTGAGAAAAAATAATAAATATAGTATAATAAAAGTGTCATATTGAAAGGGGGAATCGGTCAATGAGGTTGGAAGCGTTACCAGTTGTCAAAGGGGATTTCAACTTAAAAAACTATGAGGAAACTTACCAATCATTTGATTGGAAAGAAGCTGAAAAACATTTTTCTTGGTATGAAACAGGAAAAGTCAATATGGCTTATGAAGCTATTGATCGCCATGTTGAGACTTTTCGCAAAAATAAAGTGGCTTTATATTATAAAGATGTTGAGCGAAATGAAAAATATACTTTTAAAGAAATGAAAGAATGGACGAACCGGGCAGCCAATGTCCTGAAAGAGTATGGGGATGTTCAAAAAGGAGACAGAGTGTTTATTTTCATGCCTCGTTCGCCAGAATTATATTTTGCCCTTTTAGGAACAATCAAGACTGGCGCCATCGTTGGTCCATTATTTGAAGCGTTTATGGAAGGGGCAGTAAGAGATCGGCTTCAAGATAGTGAGGCTAAGGTGCTTATTACGACACCGGAACTTCTGAGCAGGGTGCCTGAACAAGATCTTCCTGCTTTGAAAAAGATTTTTCTAGTTGGAAAAGATATTCAAGAAGATGAAACACATATCGACTTTTTGGCTAAATTGAAAAATGCCAGCAAACAGTTTGATATCGAGTGGGTCGGTCGAAATGATGGTTTGATCCTACATTATACTTCAGGATCCACAGGAAAGCCAAAAGGCGTCCTTCATGTCCATAATGCGATGATCCAGCATTACCAAACGGCCAAATGGGTGCTAGATTTGAAAGAAGACGATGTTTATTGGTGCACTGCGGACCCAGGCTGGGTGACGGGGACATCTTATGGAATATTTGGTCCTTGGCTAATGGGAGCATCCAATGTGATTGTAGGCGGACGTTTTAAACCTGAACACTGGTATAAGACGATCGAAGAGTTCGAAATTACTGTTTGGTACAGTGCTCCAACTGCTTTTCGAATGCTCATGGGAGCAGGAGATGAACTAGTGAAACAGTTTGATCTAAGTTCGCTCCGCCATATATTAAGCGTAGGTGAACCATTGAATCCTGAAGTGGTACGATGGGGAAAGAAAGTGTTTGGTGTGCGCATCCATGATACGTGGTGGATGACAGAAACAGGAGCCATTATGATTTGCAACTATCCATGCATGGAGATTAAGCCAGGATCAATGGGCAAACCGCTTCCCGGCGTGAAAGCAGCGATTGTAGATGATCAAGGAAATGAACTTCCTCCTAATCGGATGGGGAATTTAGCCATCAAAAAAGGTTGGCCTTCCATGATGTATACTATTTGGAATAATAAAGAAAAATATGAATCTTACTTTTTAGCCGGCAATTGGTATGTATCAGGGGATTCCGCTTATATGGATGAAGATGGCTATTTTTGGTTCCAAGGACGTGTCGATGATGTCATTATGACATCGGGTGAACGTGTGGGTCCTTTTGAAGTGGAGAGCAAATTGGTAGAGCACCCTGCGGTTGCTGAAGCAGGGGTCATCGGGAAGCCGGACCCTGTACGCGGGGAAATTATTAAAGCGTTTGTTGCTTTAAGAGAAGGGTATGAACCGTCGGAAGAACTGAAGGAAGATATTCGCCAATTTATTAAGAAAGGCTTGGCGGCTCATGCTGCTCCAAGGGAAATTGAATTCCGCGATAAATTACCGAAAACGAGAAGCGGAAAAATTATGCGCCGCGTCTTAAAAGCTTGGGAACTAAACTTGCCGACCGGCGACTTATCCACAATGGAAGATTAATGAAAAGTACGATTACAGCATCTACATGGCCTAAAAAATTAATTTGAAGATGTCTAAACCTTTTGTAAGAAGGGCTGACTGTTTGCCTAGTCAGCCTTTTTTTAGTTTGGTTAATTGAGGATGGGGAACAATAAGATCGTTTTCATTTTTAAATGTTCGTTTTCTCCTATGTGAAGTGATATCGATACGGATTGGGCAGCAATGACTTTGCCCAAGTTTTGCGCCGCATTGACAATCCTATGCAACTGTGATAAAAATGCATATGTGAACGTATGTAGAATGACAAATTCATCGTGGAACAGCCATGAAGGGAATAAGTAGTTCGCTGTTTTTGCTTTCAGAGAGTCGGTGGTTGGTGCAAACCGATACAAGTAGTCGAACGAATTACCTCCTGGAGCTTTTGCCGTGAAAAGGAGAGTAGCGGCAAACGGTTTAAACCGTTAGCAATCAATGAGTGGAGAAGCAATTCTCAATTTGGGTGGTACCGCGCGAACAGCGTCCCTGCTTTTTAGGCAGGGATTTTTTTGCGTTTGAAAAAATTTCATAAACGAAGGAGGAACAACAGTGACTTTACTGGAAGATTTACAGTGGAGAGGAATTATTTATCAACAAACAGATGAACGGGATATGAAGGAGCTTCTTGAAAAAGAAACGATTTCACTATATTGTGGAGTGGATCCAACGGCTGACAGCCTGCATATTGGTCATTTGCTTCCATTTTTGACACTTCGGCGTTTTCAACAGTACGGGCATCGACCGATTGTGCTGGTCGGTGGGGCGACGGGGCTTATTGGCGATCCAAGCGGAAAAAAAGAAGAACGTAAGCTCCAAACGATAGAAACGGTTCAGCAAAATGTAAAAGGATTGAAAAAGCAATTAGAGAAAATTTTTGATTTTGAAGGATCCAATGGCGCCGTACTTGTCAATAATTATGACTGGACAAGCGCGATGAATGTCATTACGTTCTTGCGTGATTATGGAAAGTATATCGGCGTCAACTATATGTTGGCAAAAGATACGATTGCTTCCCGACTTGAAACGGGTATTTCGTTTACAGAGTTCAGCTATACGCTTTTGCAAGGGATCGACTTTTTGCATTTGTTCAATGAGTATCAATGTAAATTGCAAATCGGCGGCAGCGACCAATGGGGAAACATTACAACCGGATTGGAATTAATTCGGAAGATTCATGATGGAGCAAAAGCGTATGGATTAACAATCCCGCTCGTGACGAAAGCAGACGGCACAAAATTTGGGAAAACTGAAAGCGGTGCTGTTTGGCTGGATCCAGAAAAAACGTCTCCTTATGAATTCTATCAATTTTGGATTAACACAGCGGACGATGATGTAGTGAAATATTTGAAATACTTTACGTTCCTTTCGAAAGAGGAAATTGAGGATTTGGAACAATCATTGAAAAAAGAGCCGCACTTGCGCAAAGCTCAAAAAGCGCTTGCAGAGGAAATGACCCGCCTTATCCACGGCCAAGAGGCGCTCAATCAAGCAATTCATATTTCAGAGACGTTATTCAGTGGAGAGATTAAACAATTATCAGCAGAAGAGATTAAACAAGGATTTAAAGATGTCCCTTCCTATGAAATGAAGGAGTCTCAAGAATTGGGATTAGTTGATTTATTAGTTCAAGCAAAAATTTCTCCATCAAAACGCCAGGCGCGCGAAGATATTCAAAATGGAGCGATCTATATCAACGGAGAACGCATCACAGATATAGGCTATCAATTAACAGAAAACGACCGGATTGAAGGGCAATTTACGATCATCCGCAGAGGGAAAAAGAAATACTTTTTAATTCAATATGAATAAGAATAAAACAGCGTCCTAAGAGCCATTGGACGCTGTTTTCATTATGGGTGTGGATAGACAATGGATGCATGGCTTGCTGCCAAATCCGTTCGCATATTAATTGTCGAGATTTTCAGTTCAAAACAGGATGAGACGGAAATTCCGCATGGTAGCCGGAAACGAGTAAAACAAAAAAAAGAAGAGCCGCAATGGACTCTTCTTTTTAAGATTAACGAGAATAGAACTCAACGATAAGGGATTCATTAATTTCGGCAGGAAGTTCTGAACGTTCTGGAAGACGAGTATAAGTTCCTTCTAATTTATCAGCATCAAAAGTTAAATATTCAGGAACGTAGTTGTTAGCTTCCACTGATTCTTTAATGATGTCAAGGTTGCGAGATTTTTCGCGAACACCGATGGTTTGGCCCGGACGAACTTGGTAAGATGGAATATCTACGCGGCTTCCATCTACGAGAATATGACCGTGGTTGACAAGCTGACGAGCTTGGCGGCGAGTACGAGCTAAACCAAGACGATAAACAAGATTGTCAAGACGGGATTCCAGCAAAATCATGAAGTTTTCACCGTGAACCCCTTTCATTTTGCCGGCTTTTACGAACAGATTACGGAATTGACGTTCATTTACTCCGTACATATGGCGTAATTTTTGTTTTTCTTGCAATTGAAGACCATATTCGGAAAGTTTTCTACGTTGGTTTGGACCATGTTGTCCAGGAGCATATGGGCGTTTTTCTAATTCTTTCCCCGTTCCGCTTAAGGAAATGCCAAGACGACGGGAAATTTTCCATGTAGGACCAGTATAACGAGCCATGGAAAAAACTCCTCCTTTATTTTCATTTTGTTGTAAAATAAAAAACAGGTGTGAGACAGCAATTTTGGCCATTTTGTTTTCATGCACCATCGCCCCAGCAGCTAAGGGTTACGCGATGCACCTCATCCTGAAATTCTTTCTCTTTGGATGTGAGGAACAAAATGAACGCAAAAATGTGTTCACGTAGGCCGCTTGCTTTATTTTACACAAATTTCATTATATGTCGTCTTGTTGACTGAGTCAAGTCTGTTTTATGAAAAAGGGGATAGCTCGGTTCGATATCGAAAAGTTGGAGTTTTGATTTCTGATTAAGAAATTGAGGAGGGACCGTCATCAGAAGGCTTGAAATAAATATTACGTAAAAAGGCGAGCTAACAATAATGCCGCAAAAATGAAAATGGGATAGGATATTAAACTGAGTAATAGAGTTATAATGAATTTATTTTTTGGTACTTCTCCTGTTTGGAGTACGAGGAAGAATAAGTTGATGGAGAACAGCACAATGAGAATGGAAGAAAAAGTTCCGGGATTATAGGAAAAGAAAATAAGACATAAAACAATATGCTGAATGGCGTTAAAGAAAATAGCTCCTTGAATAAATAGCATCCAATAAATAGAGGATAAGACGTTTCGTTGAAAAAGAATGGTGATTGTAAAAACGGCAAAAGTGAGAATAGAAATGGCGATCATAAACTGATCATTTTGTAATGAATATTATGTCAAAATGATGTTTTAGATAATCAGTCATCCCTAAAGGTTCTTCCAAATTATGCAAAAGAAATAAAAAAGGAACTAGCCATATCCTATTTTTGATTTTACCTTTATCCATTTTTTACATCTCCAAAAATACAAACATTTATAGTCTGATTTTACCATTTATCTTTTTGGTTACAAATAAACGATTTTCGACATATTATTTTCTTCGGATTCTTTAACGAAAGAGGTTTGGCTATCTGCGAGGCACAATTTCTTAAATAAAGGTCGAGGCGAAGAGAAAACTATTTGCCTAGTAAAATGGTTTGTTTTTTTGCATATTTATGGAATTGAGTTAGTAAAAATTATGGAAAAAGTTTGAATAATATATATAATAATTCTTTTTTCTGTGCTATACTATAAAGGATTGATTTGAAAATATTGTTAGTTGATTGAATTCCGGCAATATTCTAAAAAACATCCGCTTAAAAATCATTTTGTATGATTGGCAGTTATGACAATGGAACTAAATGGGGAAAATCATATGGTTGGAAGGTGCGAGTTTCAGAACCTTTTCGTCGATTGACACACCATGATTGATTTGAAACAAGGAATCCTTCCTTTTAAGCTGGAGCTTTGCATGAATTGCAAAATCAATTGGATCGAAAACACAGGTGATTAAAGGATGGACGGACTCTTTTTTAAAAACATGATGACTTTGTATAAAGCGAAACTGTATGATCTTCTTGTAGAAGAAGATGAACAAGATTTTCAACAAAAGTGGATGGAAATTGTTTCTGACATTTTGGAATTAGAAAAATTACATTTCTTGGATAAAAATTCTGTGCAAACCATTTCCGATGAACAGCGGGAAGAGTTAGGGCATCTCTTTGAAAAAAAACAATGGGTGCAGCAGGACATCCTTGATTCAACTCATTACTTTTCGGATTATTCATTTGGCGTCCAATTTCTTTGCAAACATGAAATCTATGGTTATTTATTTATGAAAACTGATTTGGAAGAAAAAATCACCGAAAGGTTTTTAAAAGAATTTATTGAAGAAAGTAGTCGTTTTTTCCAAAAATGGGTCTTTGTCTCTTCCGGCCAAAATGAGGAAAGATTCTATAAAGAATTGTTTCGAGTGACAAAAAAATTTCATTCTTCGATGAATATAGAATATGTGTTAAATGAAATTATAGCTACGCTCAAACATGTTTTTCCTCATTATTTTTATTCGTTAAAGCTTACCATTGATAAAAATGACACAGAATTGCCTGTCCATTTATTTGAATTAGAAAATGCCCGTTCTGCGGCGATGGAAGCATATGTAAGCGGTGAAGTAAAAGTGGAGCACTTAACGCAAGCAAACAAAAGTATTTTATATGCCCCTATAAAAGGAAAGCAGGGCGTGTACGGACTTTTAGAAGTCGATTGTCCGCTTTTTCAACTGAGCGACGGAGAAATTGAGTTTATTCGACTGCTTGCGCAAACTGGCGGAAGCGCTTTAGAAAATGCCAAGCTATACCAGCAGTCCAGAAGGTTCATCGCCGATTTGCAGCTAATTAATGAAACATCTCGGCAGCTGAATTCCAATTTGCGATTTTCAGATACTATATTGTTTTTGCATTCAAGAATCCTCTCCTCCTTTGGGGCTTCTGCTTGCGGATTCATTTTTATAGAAAAGGAAGGCTATAAAGTATTAGAAGGAAGCTCTCCGATTTTTTTTGATCCATCAGGAAAAATGTACATATTATATGTAGGAGAGAGAATGGAAAAAGAAAAAGATTCGTTATTTATTGGGGATATGGCTAGAAAAGTTCCGGATGGAAGATGGCCATATCGCTCTTTAATGGCTGTTCCCATGTTTGAAAGCGATACGTTAAAAGGATTTTGCATTGTATTGAAAGACAGCGCCTATGGATTTACGTTTGATATGTATAGATTACTGCAGTCCTTGATTTATCATTCCACGTTGGCTTTGACCAACTCTCTTTTAAGAGAGGAACTTGAACGTCTTGTAATTACCGATCATTTGACGAATTTATTTTCCCGAAACTATCTGGAGACAAAAATGAATGAGTCGCTAAAGAAGGACGAACAGGGAACCTTTCTTCTTATCGATATTGATGATTTTAAAAAAATCAATGACACATACGGCCATCAAGTAGGCGACGAAGTCATTGTTCAAGTAGCTAAAATTATTCAATCCATTACCAATCAAAAAGGAATAGCGGCACGATGGGGTGGTGAGGAACTGGCTATCTATTTTCCTCATTTGCCTATGAAGGAAGCAGAGGATATTTCCCAAAGGATAGTAGTAGAAGTGAAAGAAAAGACGAATCCAAAAGTGACGATTTCTTGCGGGATGTCGCGATGGCACAAAGAAAGTGGAGAAGATATAGAATCATTGTTTAAGAGGGCTGACCAGGCATTATACATTTCGAAAGCAACTGGGAAAAACAAGATGACCATTAGTCATCATAATGGAAACGATAGCAAAATGCCCTTTTCATAAGACGGGATGAGGCAGATTCCAAACATCATTTGGGATCTGCCTCTATCATTTTTAGAAGCCGATAAGCATTCCTTATAAAAATTCCACTAAAGCATGAACAAATTGTTCCAACATGCTTTGATCGATCTCATCAAAACGGTTGATAATAGGGCTGTCGATATCGAGAACACCGATTAACTGCCCCTCTTTGATCATCGGCACTACTATTTCTGATTGGGAGGCAGCGTCGCAGGCAATGTGGCCTGGAAATTGATGGACATTCTTTACACGGATGGTTTTAAGTTCTTGTGCTGCCGTTCCACAAACTCCTTTTCCGAGAGGGATGCGCACACAGGCTGGCAGCCCTTGAAACGGTCCGAGGACAAGCTCATTTTTTTCCTGTTCATATAAATAAAAACCGACCCAGTTTATTTCTTCAAGAAATTGGTTTAATAAAGCGGAAGCATTGCTCAAATTGGCGATTCTATTCGGTTCGGACTCTGCCAAAGCCTTCAATTGTTTGATTACGAGTGGATACTGTTCTTGTTTAGAACCTTTGTATGTTTCTACTTTAAACAACAATGATCACCCTGCTCTCTGAAAATTCACGTCGATTCTGAAAGAAAATGTCGATAAAATTATAAAGGATTTTTGCGTATTGATCCGGAAAATTGATAAAGAATAAGTTTTTAGATTTGTTTTGATTAAGCATATGAACACTGGGCACACAGATGTTTCAGCCGCACCTCTTTAATACCCATTTTCTGTAAGGTTGGCAACAATTATCGATAGAAAATTCTAAGTTATAAGTAAAATTAAGAATCCTAGTTTTTGTCAAAACATCGCGATCAATTAAGGAGGGAAGAATATGAACGCAGCCGTTAAGGAAACGAAAGAATTAATTATGGACGCAGCCATTGTTCTTTTTAATACGAAAGGCTATGATGGAACCGGGGTAAGGGACATTGCTAAAAAAGCGAAAGTGAACCCAGCGAATATCTCTTACTATTTTAAAGGAAAACAAGGATTGCTGGAAGCGTGTTTAGCCCAATTTTTTGAAGGCTATTTGGCTTGCCTTGAAGAAAAAGTATTTTTTCTTGAAATGGCGCCCCCAGACGAATGCTTAAAACAAGGATTGAAAAGCATACTCTCGTTTCAAAGAGAAAATCATTTATTGACTCGTTTTGTATGGAGAGAAGTGTCTATTGATTCCCAAATTTCGCGTGAAATTATTGCTTCCTATTTAGTAAAGGAAAAATATCTTTTTCATTTGATCCTAGAACAAGGAATAAAAGAGGGAATGTTTGCCAATCTACCGGAAAGTTTAGTGATCATTCAATTAAAATCTATGCTGACGATGCCGTTTTTGCAAAGTCAATATTTGCGGGAAGTATGGCACACATTTCCTCAGGAAAAATATTTTGTTGAAAAATACATGATCATGATCGAGCGTTGGATTGACTCAACGTTATGCTCCTTACGGGAAAACCGCCATTTTGACAGGAAAATTATTTGACCGTCTTGCCGGAGTCGTCCTCAAGAAGAGAAGGAATCATATTTTTTCTCCCTTGACCAAGATCTTTTGCTTGATGGGCGTCTGATCCATAAATAAGGGCGATGCCCATTTTGGCTGCTTTCAAGGCCAATTCATTTGGAGGGTATGGTTCCAGGCAATCAGGTTTGTGGACGCCTGCACAGTTATAATCTAAGGAAAAGCCATTTTGCTTGACAGCCGATAAAATCGATTCCATCATATGATCAAAAGATTTTCTACATGGAAATTTTTTTTGAAACTTGCGAACAAGTGTGATATGGCCGATTCTTGTTGGGCGATACGGACCAAGATCAGCCGTTATGGATTTTAATATCGTCTTGTAATAGCATTCATATGTTTTTTCGACGGATCCAAAAGCATTCACGATCTCTAAAAAGAGCTCGGGGCTGTAGTCAAGGCAGTACCACTCATTTCCTTTTTTTAGGAAATGGACGGATAAAATGCCGTCATCCAAAAGCGGCCCGTATTGATTCAGGAATTCTTTCGTTTTTTGCTCAAACCCCTCGATATAATCCACTTCCAGTCCAATTCGTATATCGATGATTCCTTTATATTTCTTTTTCCATTTGGCCACTTCTTCTATATAATCATCGATTTGGTCGGGAGCCATACCGCTGTCTTTCTCCGGCGTTGTATCGATAAAACCATCCGGAAGCGGGGCATGTTCGGTGAATGTTATTTTTTCATAACCAAGAGAAATGGCTGTTTCAATGTACGATTCAAAAGTATCATCGGTTCCATGCGGGCAATAAGGAGTGTGAATATGACCATCGACTCTCATGAATTGTGTACTCTCCTTTCGATTGCTCGAATTTACGCAAGAAATAAGCTAAAATAAGGAATAGAAACGAAACTTTCATCACTATTATTCCAGAGGGGATTTGGAAAATGAGACAGTCGTATGCTGGATCCTTGATGGATAAGAGAGATATTTCATCCGTATGAATAAAAGTGTATCAGATTTTTGTGTTTCCTGGTAAAAAAATAGAATTTATTTGTCAAAAAATATCTTTCACATGGTATCATATTTACATTAGGACCGTTTTACGAAAATGAAGAACTGTCTGTGAAGGATCCCTTGTTGGGGGAAGTTTACACGGATAGGTTATATATCATAAAAGGCAGAGTCCTTTCGGTAAAAATCTTCTAGCGGGATTCTTACAGAAGACGGGGAACCGGAAATTGATTTTGCCGATAGGCTGGGAGCCGCAGCTAGCTAGATTAGTCCGTCCCCCTCTTACAGGCGGGAAATGATGGACAATAAAGCGGGGTTTATTTAGAGAAAGTTACGGCATATGTGGAACAGGGGGCTTACGATGGAGTTCGTCATCGGCACATTCGTATTGATCATCATAATGATCATGATTGGTTTCTTAATGAAAAGAAAAAAGTATCAACGCTTAGATCAATTGGACAAACGCAAAATAGAAATCATGAATCGGCCTGTAGCAGATGAATTGAAAAAAGTAAAAAAATTAAATATGACCGGACAAACGGAGCGGTTATTTGAAAAGTGGCGACAAACATGGGATGAAATCATTATGACAGATCTGCCAGCGATTGATGAAAAGCTAGTGGATGCCGAGAGCTATATTGACAAATTCCGTTTTCGAAAAGCGCAAGAAATCATGAGACAAATAGAAGAAAGTTTGAATAGAGCAGAGGAAAAAATTGATCAATTATTACAAGAGCTGAATGAACTTGTAGGCAGTGAAGAAAAGAATCGCAGCGATATGGAAGATATAAAAGAAAAATATCGTTCCGCTCGAAAAAGACTGCTTGCTCATCGCCATACATATGGAAAAACTGCATCTATATTGGAAATAAAGCTTGATAGTTTTTCCTCCCAATTCGATCGATTTGAAGAACTAAACGCTGAGGGAAACTATTTGGAGGCGAGAGAGCTTGTATCGAAGCTTAAAGAAGAAATGACGGATTTGCTGCATAAAATGGAGCGCATACCAGTGCTCCTTCCGGAATGCACAAACTTGCTTCCTTCCCAGCTGGACGAGCTTGAAGAAGGATATAAAGAAATGGAAGAACAAGGATATATTCTTGATCATTTGCAGCTCGATAAAGAAATTGAAAGAATCAGGAAAGAGCTGGACCTTTACAAAGATTTAATCGAGAAAACAGAAATTCGTGACGTAGAGGATTCGTTGAATGAAACAAGGGAAAATATTGATCTTCTATACGAATTGTTAGAAAAAGAAGTGAAAGCAAAACATGATGTAGTCCAAAACAACAGCCAAACTTTTGATCTGCTGCAAAAACTGAAAAAAGCGAACAGAAAACTGAAAGAAGAAACCCAACTTGTCCAAGAAAGCTATCATTTAGTAAATGAACAAATTGATATTCCTAAGAAGCTGGATAAAGAATTGTCTCAATTGGAGAAGCGGTATGAAATCGTGTCAAGCAAGATATTTTCCAAACAATCTGCTTATTCGCTTTTAAACGATGATTTAATGGAAATTCAAAAAAGCATTGAATCGCTTCAAGAGGAACAGGAGCGATTTGCAGAGTTTCTAGGGAACTTGCGAAAAGATGAATTAGCCGCAAGAGATAAATTGGAAGAACTGAGAAAATTGATTCACGAATCCCATCGTAAAGTAGCGAAAAGCAATGTGCCTGGTTTGCCGGATTCCTATAAGTCATTGATGGAGGATGCATCGGAACAAATAAATGATGTCATTCAATGCCTCCAAATTAAGCCGTTAAACATGAAACAAGTTCAAGAAAAACTAGAACTGGCTGTGGAATCGGTAGAGGTTCTCAAACAAAAGACAGATGAATTGATTGAACAAGTGTATTTAGCGGAAAAAGTCATCCAGTATGGCAATCGCTACCGAAGCCAATACCCGAGTGTCCGTGAAAAACTAATAGAAGCGGAAAAAGCTTTTAGAAATTACGAATTCAATGAAGCGCTTGAACAAGCTGCATCTGCCGTTGAAAAAGTCGATCCTCAATTTTTGGAAAAACTATCTGATTTGTTGAATATGGATAGTAAAGACTAAAGAAAGAAGCTGATTCAAAGGATTTGGCTTCCCCATTCAAAAATAGGGTGATGAATTCCCTAAATTTAAGTGGAGGAGTTCAAATCTTATGATGAATCAGCTGCTTTCTTTTTTTCTGCCATGTGAATAACGAAAGGCTTTCTTTCTGTTTGTTCCCCACTTCTAGCTGTGCTATTATAAATATTTGAGTGTGAGAAATCATTCACTTAAGAAGGTGTGGATCATGATTTACTTTGATAACAGTGCTACAACAAAACCATATAAGGAAGTACTGGAGTCATTTTTCAAAATAAATGAGAATTTTTATGCGAATCCTTCTTCTCTCCATTCTTTTGGAGGACAAGCGGAAAAATTATTGACTGAAGCGAGAAACCAGATCGCCTCACTGCTCCATTGCAAACCGAGCGAAGTGTTTTTCACTTCCGGCGGAACAGAATCGAATAATTTGGCGATCAAGGGGACCGCGTTGCAATACCGCCATCGAGGAAACCATATTATCACGACTTCGATTGAGCATCCTTCTGTGCACAATGCTTGCAAGCAGTTAGAAGATCATGGGTTTGAAGTCACTTATTTACCGGTGGATAAAAATGGAATGGTTCGAGTGGAAGATGTAGAAAAAGCGATTCGACCAGATACCATCCTCGTTTCCGTTATGCATGTCAACAATGAAATTGGTTCTATTCAACCAATTGAAGAAATTGGAAAACTATTAAAAAACTTCCCGAAGATTTTGTTCCATGTGGACCATGTTCAAGGAGCTGGAAAAATTCCTTTGCCGCTTTCTGACGGAAACATTGATTTCTGTTCTATTTCGGCACATAAATTCCACGGTTTAAAAGGAACCGGCATCCTCTATATAAAAGAAGGAATTCGAATTTCGCCGCTATTTTCCGGGGGAAATCAAGAAAAAAATGTGCGAAGCGGAACCGAAAATACTGGCGGGATTGTCGCCATGGCAAAAGCTCTGCGAATGACGATGGAAAAGCAAAAGACGGCTTTGAAAGAAATGGAAAATATTCGCCGTTATTTATTCAAAAGTTTGCGCTCTATAGAAGACGCCATGATTTATTCTCCAGATTTTGGGGCGCCTCATATCATTAATTTTGCCATTTCTGGTGTTCGGGGTGAAGTGCTCGTTCATGCGCTGGAATCAAAAGGGATCTTTCTGTCGACTACAAGTGCTTGTTCTTCGCGGCAAAATCAGCCTAGCCGCACATTACTGGCTATGGGAGTACCGGAAAAAGAGGCAGATTTCAGCGTTCGCATCAGTTTATCGTATGAAAACACAATGGAAGAGGCAAAAGAATTTACCACGACGTTAAATGAATTATTGCCTACGATTACGAAAACAAAGAGGAGATGACCATGATTTACGATCGCGTATTAATTCGATACGGGGAGATGTCGACAAAAGGCAGAAACCGAAATGTTTTTGTGACGAAACTGAAAAAAAATATAAAAGATATCATGAAAAATGAAGGGAATATCCAAATTCAGGCAGGAAGAGACCGCATGTATCTTCTTCTAAATGGGGCTTCCTATGTAAGAATCAAAGAAAGACTATCAAATGTTTTCGGAATTCAATCGTTTAGCCCGGTAGTACGGACGGAGAAGAACATCGATAAAGTGAAAGAAGCGGCGCTTGCACTCGTTCAAGCCAATTTTTCACCTGGGAATACGTTTAAAATTAATGCAAGACGTTCGGATAAGACGTTTGAAATCGATTCCCAGGAAATGAACTCTGTTTTGGGGGGGCACATTTTAAAAAAGATAGACGGAATTAAGGTCGACGTGAAGCATCCTGATATTGAACTTTTAGTAGAGGTTCGAAAAGAGGGCGTATTTTTATCCTGCGAGTGGGTCAAAGGAGCTGGAGGACTTCCGGCTGGTGTAAGCGGAAAAGCAATATTGCTGTTGTCGGGGGGAATTGACAGCCCTGTTGCTGGTTACATGATGATGAAACGGGGAGTGGAGATAGAAGCTGTTCACTTTTTTAGCCCGCCTTACACAAGCGAGCGGGCTAAGCAAAAAGTCATTGATTTGGCGAAAAAATTAACTTCATTTGGTGGAACCATGAAACTTCATATTGTTCCGTTTACAGAAATCCAGCAAAAAATCCATGAAACCGTTCCGGCTAATTACACGATGACTTCGACAAGAAGATTGATGTTAACCATTGCGGATGAGATTCGAAAGAAAAACGGCGGACTTGCTCTAGTTACAGGGGAAAGTTTGGGACAAGTGGCTAGTCAGACAATGGAGAGCATGCTGGCCATCAACGCTGTGACCCAAACACCTGTTTTAAGGCCGCTCATTGCCATGGATAAACTGGAAATTATTGAAATCTCTCAAAAAATTGGGACTCATGATATATCCATTCTTCCATATGAAGACTGCTGCACTATTTTTACACCACCTTCTCCAAAGACAAAACCAAAATTGGAAAGGATAGAACACTACGAAAGTTTTTTTGATTTCGATCCTTATGTAAGAGAAGCGGTTGAAAAAACAGAAACGCTCTTGATCAGCGAAGAGTTTGAATCGAAAGAGTTTCAATACCTGTTTTAACGTATTGTGAACTGCATCGGGAATAAAGCGGACCGATTATGCGCATTTTAATGGATACAGGGAGGTGAAAATGGATGACTAGAAACCAGTCTAACCAGCTTTTAGTTCCCGGTGTAGAACATGCTCTTGAACAAATGAAGTTAGAAATTGCACAAGAATTTGGTGTCGAGCTTGGGCCGGATGCAACAGCACGCGCCAACGGTTCTGTCGGTGGAGAAATAACAAAACGATTAATCCAAATGGCAGAGCAGCAGTTAAACGGTTTATCAAGATAAAGATACTATTTCCTTTGATAAAATGATTTCTTCAATAAGAACCATTAATAAATGGAAGCGTCAAACTTTAGAAGCAAGGGAAACCCTAAGCAAAGGGAAACCCTTGCTTCTTTCTGTTCGAAACTTTGCAGTCGGTTTACAATACTCGATCGAAAATTTGATTCAAATTGTGTGGATCGTTTTGATATAATGATCATATGTGAAAACGACAATCAGTGATATGTACTCAAAAGGATGTTTTTTTATGCGCAAGTGATATCATGTTCTTCAAACAAAAGCGAGGCGAATGCGAGCCTGCCAAATACTTCTGGAGAAAGGCCTCATGATGATGCCCCGCTCCTAAAAAGGCAATAAGCCTTGAGTAGCTAGAAGATTGAAGGAGGGGAACTGGATGAGAAGAGAGGATTTGTTGGCGCCAGAAAAATACAATATTGTAATGGAATTCGAAAAATATGCTTCCGATCCAAAAAAAGTGGCGATCAAATGGGAAAATGAAAAAGGAGATACTAGAGAAATTACATATAGACAATTAATTCAAAATGCTAATCGAATTGGTAATGCCTTTTTGAGTCGAGGGTTGAAAAAAGGGGATATTATTTTAGTCATGACCCCTCGTTTAATTGAAGCATATGAAATTTATACGGCTGCTTTAAAGACGGGATTAGTCGTGGTTCCTTGTTCAGAAATGCTAAGAACGAAAGATTTAGACTATCGTATTGAACATGGAGATGTAAAAGCCGTCGTTTCTTATCATTCCCTTGTTGGAGAATTTGAAAAAACAGAGAAGTTCAGAGACGGAAAGTTGCTGCCGTTTGTATTTGGCGGAAAACGCGAAGGATGGCTGTTTTTAGAAAAAGAAGCGGAAAAACAGTCTGATTCATTGGAAATGGCCGATACACGAAGTGATGATATGGCCTTTTTGCCTTATACTTCGGGAACGACCGGAAATCCTAAAGGGGTTGTTCATACTCATGGATGGGGCTATGCGCATTTAAAAACGGCGGCTCCTAATTGGCTGTGCATTGGAAAAGACGATATCGTATGGGCTACAGCTGGACCAGGCTGGCAAAAGTGGATTTGGAGCCCGTTTTTATCTGTTCTTGGGTCAGGAGCGACAGGACTTGTGTATAATGGACGATTCAATCCGAAGAAATTTTTACATCTTTTGGAGAAATATAAGGTAAATGTGCTGTGCTGTACACCAACCGAGTATCGATTAATGGCGAAAGTCGATAATTTGGATGATTATCATCTTGATCATCTGCACAGTGCCGTTTCTGCGGGTGAGCCCTTGAACCGAAAAGTCATTGATATCTTTAAGAAACATTTTGGGATTTATGTACGGGATGGTTATGGACAAACGGAAAGCACCCTTCTCGTAGGTGTGACGAAGGGCATGGAGATTCGTCCTGGATCGATGGGAAAACCGACCCCTGGAAATCGCGTAGAAATTATTGATGACGAAGGAAATCCTTGTCCTCCTGGCATAGTAGGCGATATTGCCGTTCATGTGTCAACTCCAGCTCTGTTTAAACAATACTATAAAGATCCGGAAAGAACGGCTAAGCAGTTTCGAGGAGAGTACTATATTACCGGGGACAGAGCAAAAAAAGACGAAGATGGATATTTTTGGTTTGAGGGCCGTGGCGATGACATTATTATCAGTTCTGGCTATACTATTGGTCCGTTTGAAGTGGAAGATGCTCTGATTAAGCATCCATATGTGAAAGAATGCGCTGTAGTGGCGAGTCCTGACGAGGTAAGAGGGAATGTAGTAAAAGCTTTTGTCGTCTTAAAAGAAGGAGTGGACAAAAACGATCCTAACTTAATTCCCCAGTTGCAAGACCACGTGAAAAAAGTGACGGCTCCTTACAAATATCCGAGAAGAATCGAATTTGTGGATGAACTGCCTAAAACGTATTCAGGCAAGATCCGACGGGTGGAGTTAAGAAACAAAGAGCTGGAAGCATTGAGCTGATGTTGAAGAAAAAACAGGCGGCACAAGCTGCCTGTTTTCCGTTTTAGTCAAAAGGAAGGAATCCGATATGAAAACCCTTTGGCATAGTGGGAAAATTTATACGATGAATAAAGAAAACGAAACATGTGAAGCAGTTGTGACAGAAAATGGCACGATCTTATTTGCCGGTTCAAAGAAGGAAGCAGAGTTGTGTCATGCCCCTTTTGACCGCACCATTTCACTGGATGGTGCCGTAATGTTTCCGGGATTTGTCGATAGCCATATGCATGTAGTTGGTCTGGGAGAAAAACTCGATCGACTTGATTTCACCGAGATGAAATCCAAGAGAGACGTTTTAGCTGTTGTCAAAGAAAAAATTTCTTCTATAAAAGAAGGCGAATGGCTGATCGGTGAAGGATGGGATGAAAGTTGCTGGTCGACGGGCGAAATATTGACAAGAGACGATCTTGATCAAATTTCAGACACGGTTCCCATTCTTTTAAAAAGGGTGTGCCGGCACACGGTTGTAGCGAATACCCCAGCTTTAAAGAAAGCGGGGATTGATGAAACATCTGTTGATCCTGAAGGTGGGAAAATCGAACGGGATGAGGACGGACGATTAACTGGAATCTTAAAAGATCGCGCCATTGACAGAATGTTTCAGACTCTTCCTGAGTATACAAATGATTATTTGAAAAAAGCATTGGAAACGGGAATTCAACATTGTTGGGAGAATGGGTTGACAGGTGCTCACACGGAGGACTTGAATTATTATCGAGATTTTTGGCGGACGTATTGCGCTTTTGAGCACGTGATTCATCGAAGCAGCCGGAAATTCCGAGCCCATCTATTAGTACACTATGAAGTTATGGATGAATGGTGGAAATCGGGATTCAACTTTTTATTTGGCACGCCATTTTTGGAATTCGGAGCTATGAAAATATTTGCTGATGGCTCTTTGGGCAGCCGAACCGCTTTAATAAGCTCACCGTACAAAGACGATCCGAGTACAAACGGTTTAGAAATCCATCCAGATGGACAGTTGGCCCAACTAGTAAAAAAAGCGCGAGAAATAGGGTTTCCGGTTGCTGTTCATGCCATTGGCGACTTAGCTGTGGAACGTGTATTGGATGTGCTGGAACTGTATCCTTCTGTAGAGGGGAAAAGAGACAGAATCATTCATGCGAACATTTTGCGACATGATTTAATCGCAAGACTAAAAAAACAAAACGATCTTGTACTCGATATTCAGCCAGGTTTTATCCGCTCCGATATTGTGTACACAGGACGATTGCCAGAAAATCTAAGGCAGTACGTATCCCCGTGGAACACCATCCTAAAAGAAGGGATTCATTGTGCCGGCGGATCGGATGCTCCTATTGAAGACGTGAATCCCTTTCAGCATATTGGCGCCATCGTAGAAAGAGCCGATGGACGTACGGATGAGAATCTATCTGTCTATGAAGCGATCTCTCTTTATACAAAAGGAAGTGCCTTTGCTTGCCATCATGAACACGACCGAGGCAAGATCCAAATTGGATACAAAGCGGATTTTACCATCGTCGATCGTGATGTATTCCACATTTCCCCTAATGAAATCGTTAAAACGAAAGCTGTGATGACAGTCATCGACGATGAAATCGTTTATTCTGATTTTTAGACTTTTATCCAATTTAGTACAGCTATTTAATGGAAAAACGTTTCGTCTTGGACGAAGCCGAAATTGTTCGTTAAAAATCGGGCAAAAATTTTTTTAAAATGGAATCATTGTTTCGAGGTTTATTAAAGCAGTAAAGGAACTTTTTCGGATTAAGACATAAAATCCATTCAACTATATTATGGAAAGGAGAGAAAAGAATGGGGAAGGATGAAAAAATAGGCATTGTATATGCAGGTGTGTCGTATTTACTATGGGGATTATTCCCTCTTTATTGGAAATTGCTGAAACAGGTTCCAGCTTATGAAATTTTAGCGAACCGGATTATCTGGTCATTTCTTTTTATGATTTGTTTTCTATTGGCCACAAAGAAATGGAAGTTATTTATACATTCGTTCCGTCCTCTTATTCAACAGCCAAAATTGGGCTTGTCATTATTTTTCGCATCCGTGCTGATAAGCGCCAATTGGTTTTTATACATTTGGGCGATCAATCATGATCACATCATTGAAACGAGTTTAGGCTATTACATTAACCCGCTGGTGAGCGTCTTGTTGGGCGTTGTGATTTTAAAAGAAAAACTGTCAAAAGCCCAAGTAGTTTCTTTTCTTTTGGCGCTTACAGGCGTTTCAATCCTCACCATTTCGTATGGGAAATTTCCTTGGATGGCAATGGGATTGGCTGTAACTTTTGGGTTGTACGGTTTGGCGAAAAAAGTGGTCAAAGTGGAATCCGCAACGGGGCTAACGCTTGAAACGTTATTGATCACCCCCTTTGCACTCATCTTTTTGCTGTATTTACAAGGGAAAAGTGAATTGATGCTTTTCCATCAAAGTGTGGCGACCGATCTTTTGCTTATGGGCGGCGGAATTGTCACGGCAGTTCCTCTTTTGTATTTTGCAAAAGGTGCTCAGCGGATTCCTTTATATATGATTGGATTTTTGCAATACGTTACCCCAACCATGTCGCTTTTGATTGGGATATTTATTTATCATGAACCATTTTCTATGATCAAATTCATTTCCTTTACATTCATATGGGCGGCGCTTTCTATTGTTTCATTATCACAAATTCGATTCATCCATAAAAATGGGAAAAACCATAAAGGAAAAGGTGAACTTCCTGTTTAAAAAGAGGATGTTCAATGAAACAATAGGCGGTTGTCTTAAACTTTTTCCGTTTGAAAAATAATCCGTTCTAGCTAAAGCTGTTGGATAAAAGGATCCATTCGATTGTTACACTTGTATGGAATCCTAAAACGGAGAAGATTATGATCCTTATGATGGGAAAGGTTTGAATAAGAATTTTCAGTATGGGTATGATTCGTCCACCATTCTAAGAACGATAGCGGCTAAGAGGATGACTCAAAAGGTCATTATAAATGATCTTTCCGTGTCATCCTCTTGTTCTATTATGAAATTTACTTTTTATAGATATTGGTTTTGTTGGCTATAAGTTGCCCAATTTTTGGATGATTATAAAGCAAGGGGGAAGAACATAATGAACAAAACGAAAATAATCCTTTGTAGGGCTTCAATGGTTTGCTACAATAATTGACAGGAATGGAATTTGTTTTATGGAATGGGAGGACGGGATGAATGAACAGAAAAAGGATGATAGCCTTGGCGATTGCGGCTATATTGTTCGGAGTTTCTGTCATTGTCAATTTAGCCAGCATCGCATTGACTTCTGACGTTGGAAGCTTTTTTGAAGGACTAACCAATCAAGATGGAAATTTCAATGAGAAAGTCATAGAGAAAGGAAATACATTGAGTAAAATTGCGGTTTTAGAAGTGAATGGAGTGATTCAAGATACGGGTTCGACTGCCTCATTTTTTGAGCCGGGCTACAACCACGAAAAGTTTATGAAAATGCTTGATAAAGTGGAGAATGATAAGAGCATCAAAGCGATTATTTTAAGAGTCAATTCCCCGGGCGGCGGGGTGGCCGAAAGTGCAGAAATCCATGATAAATTAATGGAGATTAAGCAAAAGGCAAAAAAACCGATTTATGTTTCTATGGGCCCGACGGCGGCTTCGGGTGGCTATTATATTTCAACGGCCGGCGATAAAATTTTTGCCAGTCCTGAAACCATGACGGGTTCTTTAGGAGTGATTATGAACACAGTGGACTACTCCAAATTGGCGAAAAAGTTCGGTGTAGATTTTGTGACCGTAAAAAGCGGCCCTTACAAGGATATTGGCAGTTCTACACGCCCGATGACAGAGAAAGAGAAACAAATATTGCAAACAATGATTAATAACTCCTATCAACAATTTGTAAAAGTCATTTCAGAAGGACGGCATCTTCCTGAAGATCAGGTCAGAAAAATTGCCGACGGTCGTGTGTACGATGGCAGGCAGGCAAAGCAGCTTCACTTAATTGATGAGTTCGGTTACTTGGATGATACAATCAAACAGTTGAAAAAAGATAAAAAGTTGAGCGGCGCCGAAGTGTTTCGTTATGAAACAAACAACGGACTCTCTTCGCTTTTCGCCGCCAGCGCGCAAAAACTATTTCAAAAGGACAGCGAATGGAACGTGCTGATGAATCTTTTGACTCACGCACAGTCTCCGCGGCTCATGTATTTATATTCTGAGGAGGGATCGTTATGAACGAATCAAGGCACGATTCCGAATTAGAAAAATCAATAGCTGCTGAAACGAAACAAGAGGCGGATGAAGGATATCGGAAAGACCAGAGCCCCCACTATGCTGGCTTTTGGATGCGTTTTTGGGCGTACTTGCTTGATTTAATCGTGATTGGAAGCCTTAAACGGATATTGATTTTTCCTGTTTTTCGCGGCGATCTGCCCGTCTTTGCCCATGATCTGTTTGCTCCCATCCATGTGGCGAGTGCCGTTCTCTTTTACGGGTACTTTCTTTTATTCACGAAATTCACCGGACAAACGATTGGGAAAATGGTATTTGGCTTAAAAGTCGTCCCGCTTAAAGAAGAACGTCTAACTTGGCCTGTTGTCTTATTTCGGGAACTGATTGGACGCTTTACTATGACGACCATCGCAATCCTGTATATCATGGTCGCCTTTATGCCGAAAAAACAAGGATTGCACGATTATTTCGCTGATACGGTCGTTTTACATGAGAAAACGGTGGAAGCTTTAAAACCTGCTTCATAAAGCAGGTTTATTTTTTTTTGATTTGGCGATAATGGTTGAAAGGCAAGGGGGCAGCGGTGATGGCAATCGTCATGACAATACTGATCTTGATCGTACTATTTATCGCCATTATTTCGGCAACGGTGCTTCATATCAATATCATTTTTTGCCATGAGAAAGAGAATGACTACGTTCAGATCCAACTAAAAATCTGGTTTGGCCTAATAAGATACACGATCAAACTGCCATTTTTGAAATTAGTAAAAAATCCAAAAAACAATGAATGGAATTTAGAATATGAAACCAATGTTTCTCCCAAAAATCAAAAAAAGACGAAGTTCCATTCCCGAAACAACTTAACTCCGGAAGAACTGAGACAAATGATACATAAGGGAAGAGAATTTTTAAAAAATGTGAAGGATCTAAAGAAAATTTTGAAACACTTTTGTCGTCATATATCCGTTGATTCATTGGTGTGGGAATCGGTTGTCGGTGAAAAAAATGCTGCTTTGACTGGCATATTAACGGGGGCGTTATGGGCAGCCAAAGGGGAATTCATCGGTTTATTGAGCAAATGGATACGATTGAAGACGATGCCGAAGATAAACGTTGTTCCATCTTTTCAAACTCCGTACACAAAGATTCGTCTTGAGTGTATGCTTCATTTTCGAATAGGATATGCTATTATTGCCGGGTTGAAAATCGTCCGTTTTTGGAAAGGAAAACAATTACAAGAACGTGAATCCTCATTCGTCAACGATCAAAATCAATCTATATGACAGGAGGTTGGATTTCCATGTCGGAACATCCGATTAAAGGTTTAATGACTACTGCAATGGAAAATTTAAAAGATATGATTGACGTAAACACTATTATCGGAGATCCCGTTGAAACACCGGATGGCAGCGTCATTTTAACCGTTTCAAAAGTTGGATTTGGTTTTGCCGCAGGTGGAAGCGAATTTAAACTAGATCAAGACAGGCAAAACGACCAAGAAGAAAACCTTCCTTTTGGAGGAGGAAGCGGCGGCGGTGTTTCCATCACACCGATTGCCTTTTTAATCGTTAACTCTCAAGGCTACAAAATGCTTCATGTAGATGAAAGCACTCATTTAATGGAGCGGATTTTGGATGTGGCACCAAATGCAATGGAGAAAATCCAAGGAATGTTTAAAAACAAAGATGGGGGAAACGCAAACCAAAACAACAGCCAAACGAACAATCAAAACAACCAAAACAACAATCAATATAACAGTCAAAACAATAGACAAGAGTCGCAAAATTTGGACTTTCATATTTAAATGAACAAAGGGGAGCTTTCTACATGGAAGCTGCCTTTTTTTAAGATGCAACCTCAAAAATGGCTTTCTGTACATCCTATAAATGAATGGAAACCATCCTCTTTTATAAGGCAGCCCTTGTCGAAAAATCGGGGATGAAAAAAAACAGGACATTTGCATTTCTCTGCCGAATTTTTTTATGATGGGGTTATACATCCTAAATAGGAGGAAAATTATATGGCAAAAATTACATTCAAGGGAAATCCAGTCACTCTTTTAGGAAATGAAGTAAAAGTAGGGGATCAAGCACCTGACTTTACGGTACTGGCCAATGACTTATCAGAAGTCACATTATCTGACTATAAAGGAAGCGTGCGGATTTTAAGTTCTGTCCCATCTTTGGATACGGGTGTATGCGATGCTCAAACCCGCCGTTTTAATGAAGAAGCGGCCAAACTAGATGGAGTGAAAGTTTTGACGATATCAGCGGACCTTCCATTTGCCCAAAAACGCTGGTGTGCTTCCAGTGGATTGGAAAATGTCATTACGCTTTCTGACCACCGCGATCTTTCCTTTGGCAATGCCTATGGAGTCGTGATGAAAGAACTTCGTCTCCTAGCACGGGCTGTCTTTGTGGTTGACAGCAGCGATAAAATTACCTATGTTGAATATGTGAGCGAAGGAACGAATCATCCTGATTATGAAGCTGCCATCAAGGCTGCTAAGGAAGCAAAATAATGAACGTCTAAAGCGGAAAATGTATCTTTTCGAATGGGCATTTAGGTATAAAAAGCGAGTCGAGGTTA
>JADBKC010000019.1 GCA_014896555.1 Caryophanales bacterium
TGTGGCGGAAAAGGAATTGGATGCTTTTGCCCGAAACCATTTGGCAGCATACAAAGTACCACGAATTTATGAGTTTCGGGAAGAATTGCCGAAAACAGCAATGGGAAAAATATTGCGGCGTGCTCTTATTGAAGAAGAAAAAGACAATCTAGCTAAAAAAGAGAAGAAAGCTGAATAAAAAGATTTGATGGACCTTTTTCTTGACAGTAGAGAATAAAAGAGATATTATCAAGGATGAATGAATCATCATTCATTCATCCTTGATGGATGTATAATTTGAAAGGGGATCGTCTTGAAAAGAAACAGACCGAAATACCATCAAATTATTGACGCGGCCGTGATTACCATTGCCGAAAATGGCTATCATCAAGCGCAAGTTTCAAAGATCGCCAAACAAGCAGGAGTAGCAGACGGAACCATTTACCTGTATTTCAAAAATAAAGAAGACATTTTAATTTCATTGTTTCAAGAAAAAATGGCGAATTTCATTGAAAAAATTAAAGAAGTCATAGCAGGGAAACAAACGGCTGCAGAGAAAATATTTATGATGATAGAAAATCATTTTCGAATTCTTTCTCAAGACCCGAAATTGGCAGTAGTAACACAGCTGGAACTAAGGCAGTCCAATCAAGAATTGCGCCGACGCATCAACAATGTGCTAAAAGAATATTTAGACTTTATGGAGCAAATTCTTCGCGAAGGAGTGGAAAGCGGGGAATTTTCTCCTGATCTTGATACTCGCGTAGCCCGTCAAATGCTGTTTGGGACGATCGATGAAATTGCTACAACATGGGTCATGAACAAACAAAAATATGACCTTGTGTCTCTCGCTCCAACTGTTGCCAAACTGTTGTTGAAAGGGTTTTTAGGAGAAAAATGATTTTCTGATGGATAAGGGGATGGTAAAGAAATGGAATACCTTTCATGGCAAAGACGCGGTAATGTGGCGGAAGTGATCTTGGATCGCCCGCCTGCAAACGCTTTAACAACTGAGGTTATTTCAGAATTGGATTTGCTCTTAGATGAATTGGAGAACGAGTCCAATGTCCGAGTTGTCCTTATTTACGGGAAAGGGAAATTTTTTTCTGCAGGAGCGGATATTAAGGAATTTGCAACTGTCAGAAGTGGCAAAGAATTTTCTTCTCTCGCCGCTCGTGGGCAGCAAGTGTTTGATCGCATTGAACATTTCTCCAAACCTGTGATCGCTGCCATTCATGGAGCGGCATTGGGCGGAGGTTTGGAACTGGCAATGAGCTGCCACATTCGTCTGGTTACAGAAAATAGTAAATTAGGTTTACCCGAGCTTAACCTCGGACTTGTCCCTGGTTTTGCTGGTTCCCAGCGTCTGCCGCGTTATGTCGGTACCGGAAAGGCAGCCGAGATGCTCTTTACAAGCGAACCGATTTCGGGTAGAAAAGCGGTCCAATGGGGGCTTGCCAATGATGTTTGCAAGGAGGAAGAACTTCTCGCACGGGCACGGGAATTAGCGGAAAAAATTGCGAAGAAGAGTCCGATTTCACTAAAAGCTGCCATTGAGCTTTTGAACTATTCCAAGGAAGCCGATTTTCAAAAAGGAATGGGGAAAGAAGCCGAATGGTTTGGCAAAGTTTTTGAAACGAAAGATGGACAAGAAGGGATAAAAGCTTTTATCGAAAAACGTCCGCCTATTTTTAAGGGAGAGTAAACATTTTTGTCCGTAAAATTATCTGAATATTATCAAACAATAGAATGTTCTAATTTTGGAGGGAGAAGAATGAACATCTATGTACTGTTAAAAAGAACGTTTGACACAGAAGAAAAAATTACGATTACAAATGGATCCATTGACGAGGAGGGCGCGGAATTCATCATCAATCCATATGATGAATACGCTGTAGAAGAAGCTATTCAAATCCGTGATGCTCAAGGCGGAGAGGTGACCGTTGTAACCGTCGGCGGTGAAGAAAGTGAAAAGCAGCTTCGCACTGCTCTTGCGATGGGAGCTGACAAAGCGGTTTTGATTAATGTAGAAGACGATTTAGAAGAAGGCGACCAATTTACAACAGCCAAAATTTTGGCTGAATTTTTAAAAGATAAAGAGGCGGATGTGATTTTAGCAGGGAATGTGGCAATTGATGAAGGAAGCGGTCAAGTGGGGCCGCGAGTAGCTGAACTGTTGGGCATTCCATATGTGACAACGATCACAGAGATTGAAATAAATGGGAAACAAGCAAAATTGGTCCGTGACGTGGAAGGGGATTCGGAAGTCATTGAAACTTCCCTGCCATTGCTTGTAACGGCACAGCAAGGATTAAACGAGCCGCGTTATCCATCGCTTCCTGGAATCATGAAAGCGAAGAAAAAACCGCTGGATGAATTAGAATTGGATGACTTGGATCTTGAAGCAGAGGATGTTGAACCAAAAACAAAAACAATTGAAGTGTTTCTTCCTCCTAAAAAAGAAACAGGAAAAGTATTGGAAGGCGAGTTAAGTGATCAAGTAAAAGAACTTGTTCAATTGCTGCACACGGAAGCAAAAATAGTGTAATCGGAAAGTGAACAAGAAACAGGAGGGTGAAAAATGGCACGAAAAGTGTTAGTATTAGGAGAAGTACGAGAAGGGGCGCTTAGAAACATTTCGTTTGAAGCCTTGGCTGCGGGTAAAACAATAGCAGAAGGCGGAGAAGTAGTTGGCGTGATTTTGGGAGATTCTGTAAGTGGCTTAGGGGAACAGCTCATCCATTACGGAGCGGATCGAGTGGTTGTGGTTGAGAATGAACAATTAAAACAATATACGCCCGATGGATATGCTCAAGCTTTTTTGGCGGTGGTCGAATCCGAAAAGCCAGAAGGCATTGTCTTTGGCCATACGGCACTAGGAAAGGATTTGTCCCCTAAGATTGCCAGCAATCTGAATACGGGGCTGATTTCCGACGCGACTGCGGTGGAAATCGCAGGGGGAAATATTGTGTTTACTCGCCCTATTTACTCGGGTAAAGCGTTTGAAAAGAAAATGGTCACGGATGGAATCGTCTTTGCCACTGTACGTCCTAATAATATTGCACCTCTTGAAAAGGATGAATCCCGGTCAGGCGAAGTATCTTCTGTTCAAGTCGATATTAAAGACATACGCACCGTCGTAAAAGAAGTGGTGCGAAAAGCAAGCGAAGGTGTGGACTTATCTGAAGCAAAAGTGATTGTGTCGGGGGGGCGCGGCGTCAAAAGCGCAGAAGGCTTTAAAGTGCTGAAAGAACTTGCCGATGTTCTTGGCGGTGCGGTAGGAGCTTCTCGAGGAGCATGTGATGCAGGGTATTGCGACTACTCTATGCAAATTGGCCAAACAGGAAAAGTGGTTACGCCTGATCTTTATATTGCATGCGGCATATCGGGAGCCATTCAGCATTTGGCTGGTATGTCCAATTCAAAAGTGATTGTCGCTATAAATAAAGATCCGGAAGCAAACATTTTTAGCGTAGCCGACTACGGAATTGTTGGAGACTTGTTTCAAGTAGTACCGATGTTAACAGAAGAATTCAAAAAACTAAAAGTAGCTTCTTCGTAAGCAATCAAAAACGGCCATGAATTGTCGAGGCCGTTTTTTGATTCTGATTGAATGTTTGCTAATGAACGTTTATCCACTGCTTTTATAATAGAGATTAAGGATAGAATTCATGAAGATCGGGGAAAATGAAAATGAAAACGGCAAACTGCAGACAAAAAATTAGCATTCCAATTTAAAGGATGATATACTGTCCCTAGTACCTGAAAGGAAATAAGGAGGATTGGTAATAATGGCTATTGTTAAAGCTACTGATCAAACATTTGATTCTGAAACGAGCAGCGGTCTTGTTTTAGCCGATTTTTGGGCTCCGTGGTGCGGACCTTGTAAAATGATTGCTCCCGTTTTGGAAGAAATTGATGCAGAAATGAATGATAAATTAAAGATCGTAAAACTGGACGTGGATGAAAACCAAGAAACCGCCAGAAAATTCGGTGTTATGAGCATCCCGACTTTATTCTTGTTTAAAGATGGAGAAGTAGTGGATAAAGTCATCGGATATCAACCGAAAGAAGCGTTAACTGAACTCATTAATAAACACGCTTAATGAATGTTACCCCGCTTATGAGTCTCCCTCATTTTAAAGCGTGCGGTAAAATCGGAGGTAAGCATCTCAATGTTATTGAGTTGAGGGCTTGCCTTTTTATTTTGGATCAGCTTGATTTTGGTTTTTCATGAAATGGAATAGACTTAACTTTTTTCAATGAAAGGAATCTTAATGAGTGTCTCAACAGGACGATGACAACCGTTTTCTTGAAAATGGTTGTTTTGCTTTTTCCAAATGGAATAGGGTGACCCCTTTCATTTGGAAAGGGAGCCTTCTGAAAATGCGAAGAATGGCGGGTGAATCGCCGAGTATGCATGCCAAAACAGCCAAAGCAAGAAAAAAGCGGGTGCGTGATTGTTTTCTCCATTCGTTTGCGAGAAGTCTTCCATCTTCACGGTGAAACGAATCCATACAGAAGAAACGAAAATAATGTCAGCGATCCAATGTATGAACATGAACGTTTTTGAATATGGGAAAACATAAAATGGTTCTTGTCTATATTCAATCGCTCAGCTAAAATATACGAGTCTTTAAAGAAGCTCTCACTACAAACAGATGAAAGTGAAATTGGTTCACCAGGTGGTCCAGGAGGTGGCGATCATGAACGATATCATCAAGCATAAATTAGCTCTTCTTCCCGACCAGCCTGGCTGCTATTTAATGAAAGACCGTCATGGAACGATCATTTACGTCGGAAAAGCAAAAGTACTGAAAAATCGGGTCCGTTCTTATTTCACCGGTTCTCATGACGGGAAAACCCAGCGGCTGGTCAACGAGATTGAAGACTTTGAATATATTGTAACCTCTTCCAATATTGAAGCATTAATATTGGAAATGAATTTAATAAAAAAGCATGATCCGAAATATAATGTCATGCTCAAGGATGACAAAAGCTACCCTTATATAAAATTGACAGCGGAACGGCATCCTCGCCTCATGACAACAAGAAAGGTAAAAAAAGATAAAGGCAAATATTTTGGACCATATCCGAATGTGGGAGCGGCGAATGATACGAAAAAGCTGCTGGATAGGCTATACCCTTTGCGAAAATGTTCCGCTCTTCCCGATCGAGTCTGCTTATATTATCATTTAGGCCAATGTCTAGCTCCTTGTGTCAATCATGTCCCAGAAGAAACCTACAAAAAAATGACGGAGGAAATTACCCGTTTCTTAAATGGCGGCTACAAAGAGATTAAAGATGAACTGATGAAAAAGATGTCTGAAGCAGCGGAAAATCTCGAATTTGAACGAGCAAAAGAGTATCGGGATCAAATTGCCCATATCGAGGCGACCATGGAAAAACAAAAAATAACAACAAACGACTTTACGGACCGGGATGTATTCGGATATGCCGTTGATAAAGGCTGGATGTGTGTTCAAGTCTTTTTTGTCAGGCAGGGTAAGCTGATCGAAAGAGATGTCTCGATGTTCCCCATTTACAATGAAGACGAGGAAGAGTTTTTAACGTTTCTTGGACAATTTTATTCCAAAGCCCACCACATAAAGCCAAAAGAAATTTTGCTGCCTGAAAACGTGGACAGCGAGTTGGCGGAACAATTGATCCAAGTCAAAATGACTCAGCCGAAAAAAGGGCAAAAAAAAGACTTAGTCAAGCTGGCGGAAAAAAATGCAGCAATCGCTCTTCAGGAAAAATTCTCTCTCATCGAAAGAGACGAAGAAAGAACGATCAAAGCTGTAGAAAAACTGGGGGAAGCAATGGAAATTTCCACTCCATTGCGAATTGAGGCATTTGATAATTCGAATATTCAAGGCACTGATCCTGTTTCCGCCATGATTGTGTTTATCGATGGAAAGCCTGAAAGGAAAGAGTATCGCAAATATAAAATTAAATCTGTTCAAGGGCCAGATGATTATGAATCGATGCGAGAAGTGGTCCGAAGAAGGTACACGAGGGTATTAAAAGAACAGTTGCCGCTTCCCGATTTAATTCTGATTGATGGTGGGAAAGGGCAAGTCGAAGCCGCAAAAGATGTATTGGTACATGAGCTCAATTTGTCGATTCCGGTTGCGGGACTTGCTAAAGATGAAAAACATCGCACATCAGAGTTATTATTTGGCGATCCGCTTGAGATTGTCCCATTAAAGCGGAATAGCCAAGAGTTTTATTTGCTTCAAAGAATTCAGGATGAAGTGCACCGTTTTGCTATTACATTTCATCGGCAGCTGAGGGGCAAAACAGCTTTTCGATCTGCACTTGATGACATCGAGGGCGTTGGACCAAAACGGAAAAAACTTCTATTAAAACATTTCGGATCATTAAAACGAATGAAAGAAGCAGAATTAGAAGAGTTTACGAAAATCGGCATTCCTGAAAAGATCGCCCGAAACATAAAGGAAAAGTTAAAATAGCGCGTTGTCATAAATATCCCATTATGCTATAATAACCTAAAAATTAAATATAATCACTTTCATACGTAAAAGTGATGATAGAGGCGCGGAGTTCAAGAGTACAAGCTTGGAGAAGAATGAGCTTTCATGAAAAGTTTGGAAAGGGGACGGCCGCCGAAGCAGTCAAAGGCTCATTCCTTTATCTGCTGGTTCTGTGTTTAAGAAATACAGAATTGTCAAGATGGGTATCGTCTTGGAGAGCTATCTCACGTGTGATGTATTGGCTATATACATTCTCACAGGCAATGAGATTTGGTTCTCATTGCCTGTTTGCGTTTTAGAAGTGAATCAATGAAAAGGCAGGGGATTTTTTTGGGACTCATTGTTCAAAAATTTGGAGGAACATCTGTCGGTGATATAGACAGAATTTTCAATGTGGCCAACCGTGTAATCGAAGAAAAAAAGAGAGAAAATGATGTGGTGGTAGTTGTTTCCGCAATGGGGAAAACAACCGACCAGCTTGTTCAACTCGCTAAAACCATTGATGCCCATCCTCCTAAAAGGGAAATGGATATGTTGTTATCGACTGGAGAGCAAGTAACGATTTCGCTATTGACAACCGCATTGATGAAAAAAGGGTTTGAGGCAGTTTCCCTAACTGGATGGCAGGCCGGCATTCAGACCGAAAAACTTCACGGGAATGCTCGAATATTAAATATTGAAACCAGGAGGCTCACTAGTTTGCTTGAAGAAGGAAAGATAGTGGTCGTAGCCGGTTTTCAAGGAGCCACAGCGGACGGCGAAATTACCACACTTGGCCGAGGAGGATCTGATACAACGGCGGTGGCGCTGGCAGCGGCATTGAAAGCGGAACGGTGCGACATTTATACCGATGTGACAGGCGTGTTCACCTCAGATCCAAGATATATCAAAGGGGCGAGAAAACTTTCTTCTATATCTTATGATGAAATGCTGGAATTAGCCCATTTAGGAGCAGGTATTCTGCATCCGCGCGCGGTAGAATTTGCTAAAAATTACAGCATCCCGCTTGTTGTAAGATCTAGCATGGAAAGGGAAAATGGGACGATCATTGAGGAGGAAGCATCTATGGAACAGAATTTGGTGGTAAGAGGCGTAGCATTTGAAGATGATATCACGAAAATTACCGTAGGAGGATTAAAGGATGAAATCAAAAGTTTATCCTCCATCTTCGGCGTCCTAGCAGATCATGGCATCAATGTCGATATCATCGTTCAAAGCCGTACCCATGATCAAACTGGCAGTGTGTCGTTTTCCATCAAAACCGATGATTTGCATGACACCATCCATGTACTGAAACAAAATAAAGAAAAACTTGGATTTGATTCGATTACAGATGAGGAAGGACTGGCAAAAGTATCGATTGTGGGATCCGGAATGATTTCCAATCCTGGGGTAGCCGCTGAAATGTTTGCCATTTTGGCTAAAAACAATATCGCTGTCAAAATGGTCAGCACTTCGGAGATAAAAGTGTCTACTGTCATAGATCAAAAAGATATGGAAAAAGCCGTCCAAGTCCTTCATGACGGTTTTGGGCTAGCCCAACAAAAAACAGAAGCAACGATCTGATTGTTGTCAAATTGTCAAAAGACGGATGGTCTATCCGTCTTTTTTAGTTTATGAAGAGAAAAGAAAGAAGCTGGGGAAGAAAGCAGGTTTCTCGAAACGACGGTTTCTAAAGAAACTGGTTTATGCATATAGACGAGAAAAGACGGCGCTATTCCCATTTCACGAGAATGCGGACTTTTTTCGAGCGTTTATGTACCTCTTCTATCGCTTCAGCGGTCTTGTTTTTCTGAGCTTGAATTTGTTCCGCCAAAAAACCCGCTTCCAACGAAAAAAACGGTTCTGAATATATGTCAAATTTTCGTGATACGATAGGACCCGTTAATTCAAATAGCAGCTCATTTTTTTCTTCTTTTATGACTTGAAGTGTTCCCCAGCAGGCTTCTTCAAAAAAAGAACAGATTTCATCTATTGATAGAAGAGGAAATTTTCTTGCAAGCTGTTTTCCTGCCCAATAGAAAATGTCCGCCGTGTCTTTGCCGAATATTTCCGGTAGCAAAATATCCCGGTACAGCTCATAGGCGAACATCGAAACAGATTGCGGCTCTTGTGGAATATTGTCTTTATGATTGTCCATTTGAAATCCCTACTTTCTGTATCCATTATATACAAGACTGATAGAGATGAAAAAACTTTTTTCATTCAACGATCGATTTTTTATAGGTGCGGAATCTTTGACGCTAAGTGTCAGAACGTTAAAAATCTGCTAAAAAACCTTCTGTTAAATTGATAGATATTTTTTATTATTGGTCATTTTATTAATATAGAAAAATATGTAGACGTTTTCTTGACGCTTTTCGGTGATGGGGTTACAATGAACTTGTCAAATAATTGTTACAAAATGATGGCAGTTGCCAGAAAACATCTCTTTTTGTAGAAATGTTGTTTGGCGGCTCATAACCAAGGGGGGGTACCTTATGGCAGGAAATCGTGAATTTTTTAATCGAAGGCTTCATTCTTTACTAGGTGTAATTCCGATAGGATTATTCCTGACAGAACACTTGATTGTGAACCATTTTGCCACTAGGGGAGCGGATTCATTTAACCGTGCGGCAAAGTTTATGGAGAGTTTGCCGCTGCTTTATTTATTGGAGATTGTGTTAATCTTTTTGCCACTCTTATATCACGCAATCTATGGCTTATATATTGCGTTTACGGCGAAAAACAATCTGGGAAATTTCAGTTACTTTCGAAACTGGATGTTTTTCCTGCAGCGTTTAACAGGAATTTTCACGCTCATCTTTGTTGTATGGCACGTCTGGGAAACACGCGTACAAGTAGCTTTTGGGGAAGAAGTTAACTTTGATATGGTGGCTAATATTCTATCAAATCCATATATGCTAGCTTTTTACATAGTAGGGGTTTTGTCGGCCATATTCCACTTTTCGAACGGCTTATGGTCTTTCTGCGTAAGTTGGGGACTCATTGTGACACCCCGTTCGCAACGCATTTTCACGTATGTTTCGCTAGCGGTATTCGTTTTGCTTTCGTATATCGGTCTTTCTGCATTGTTCGCTTTTGTGTGAGGCAGGCAGATGGACGATGTACATGATTTGGCCAATTAGCTAAAAAGGAGTGAGTGTCCATGAGTAAAGGAAAGATCATCGTAGTTGGAGGCGGCTTAGCCGGCTTAATGGCAACAGTGAAAATAGCGGAGTTAGGAACTCCAGTGGATATCTTTTCATTAGTGCCTGTAAAACGTTCTCACTCTGTTTGTGCTCAAGGGGGCATTAACGGAGCTGTCAATACAAAAGGTGAAGGCGATTCACCATGGATTCATTTTGATGACACGATTTACGGAGGAGACTTTTTGGCAAACCAGCCTCCGGTAAAAGCAATGTGTGAAGCAGCGCCTGGAATTATTTCGCTGTTTGACCGTATGGGAGTTATGTTTAACCGGACACCGGAAGGATTGCTTGATTTCCGCCGTTTTGGAGGAACTCAGCATCACCGTACAGCTTATGCTGGCGCTACAACGGGGCAGCAACTTTTATATGCTCTTGATGAACAAGTCCGTCGACATGAAGTGGCGGGATTAGTAACGAAATATGAAGGCTGGGAATTTCTTGGTCTTGTCTTGGATGATGAAGGAATTTGCCGAGGCATCGTAGCACAAAACTTGACAACGATGGAGATTCAAACATTCCCTGCTGATGCCGTTATTATGGCTTCCGGCGGACCAGGAATCATTTTTGGAAAATCGACTAACTCTATGATCAACACTGGTTCTGCTGCATCAATTGTTTATCAACAAGGTGCTTATTATGCAAATGGTGAATTTATACAAATTCATCCAACGGCCATACCGGGCGATGACAAACTCCGTCTCATGAGTGAATCTGCCCGTGGTGAAGGCGGACGTGTATGGACATACAAAGATGGAAAGCCATGGTATTTCCTTGAAGAAAAATATCCAGCTTATGGAAACCTCGTACCACGGGATATAGCTACACGTGAAATTTTCCACGTCTGTGTCGACTTAAAACTGGGAATCAATGGGGAAAACATGGTATACCTCGATCTTTCCCACAAAGATCCGCATGAACTGGATGTGAAACTGGGCGGTATTATCGAAATCTACGAAAAATTCATGGGGGAAGATCCTCATAAAGTACCAATGAAAGTATTTCCAGCGGTTCACTATTCAATGGGTGGACTATGGGTGGACTATGAACAACATACGAACATTCCGGGTGTATTTGCCGCAGGTGAATGCGATTATTCACAACACGGAGCCAACCGCCTAGGAGCCAACTCTTTATTATCCGCTATTTATGGTGGAATGGTTGCCGGACCAAATGCTGTGAAATATATCAATGGCTTGGAAAAAAGCTCTGATGCTATTTCTTCTACTTTATTTGACCGCTATAGAAAACAAGAAGAAGAAAAATGGGATCAAATTATGAAAATGGACGGAACGGAAAATGCCTATGTTCTTCATAAAGAACTCGGAGAATGGATGACCGCAAATGTAACGGTTGTTCGTTACAATGACAAATTGCTTAAAACGGATGAAAAAATTGTCGAACTGATGGAACGTTGGAAAAATATTAACATTAACGACACAGCTAAGTGGAGCAACCAAGGGGCTAGCTTTACGCGCCAATTGAAGAACATGCTTCATCTTGCTCGAGTGATTACGATTGGAGCATATAACCGCAATGAAAGCCGTGGTGCCCATTATAAACCAGACTTCCCTAAACGTAACGATGAGGAATGGCTAAAAACAACAATGGCGAAATTTACAGGAGAGGACAGTGCTCCAGCCTTTCACTATGAAGATGTAGATATTTCCTTAATTAAACCGCGTGTTCGCGACTACACGAAAAAACACTAATCTATTTGAGAAAGAGGCGACATAATGATGAGTGAAAAGAAAACGATCCGCTTAATTGTAACTCGTCAAGACAATCCGGACTCAGCCCCTTATGAAGAAGAGTTTGAAATCCCTTACCGTCCGAATTTGAATGTAATTTCCTGTTTGATGGAAATTCGCCGCAATCCGGTAAACGCCAAAGGGGAAAAAACAACTCCGGTTGCATGGGACATGAACTGTCTGGAAGAAGTATGCGGAGCTTGTTCGATGGTGATCAATGGAAAGCCGCGTCAAGCATGTGCTGCTTTGATTGACAAATTGGAACAACCAGTGCGTCTTGCGCCGATGAAAACATTTCCGGTTATTCGCGATTTGCAAATCGATCGCAGCCGGATGTTTGATTCATTGAAAAAAGTAAAAGCGTGGATTCCGATTGATGGAACTTGGGATCTTGGACCTGGTCCACGGATGCCGGAGAAAAAACGTCAATGGGCCTATGAACTTTCCAAATGCATGACTTGCGGTGTTTGCTTGGAGGCGTGCCCAAACGTAAACAGTCATTCAAACTTTATGGGACCAGCTCCACTGTCTCAAGTGCGGTTATTTAACGCTCATCCAACCGGTGCCATGCACAAAGATGAACGCCTTGACGCCATTATGGGGGATGGCGGTCTTGCGAACTGCGGAAATGCGCAAAACTGTGTTCAAGCCTGTCCGAAAGGCATTCCGCTTACTACTTCCATTGCGGCACTAAATAGAGAAACGACCATCCATTCATTTAAAAAATTCTTCGGTAGTGATTATATGGTGTAATTTCTTTCCTCAAGCCTTCAACCACAAGTTGAAGGCTTTTTTTACAAAGTCAAAAGTCTGACCCCCTATCGCCAATATAGTGAAAGGAAGCCAGACTTATTGTGTGGATTCTAATGATAGTGAAATTGGTGTTCTTTTCTTTTGATGATTGAACTTTTGAACAAAGAGTTTTATGCGTCATATATTGTAACTAGCAGTGTACTAACTGAGGCAGAACAACCTCTGAAATGGAATCGATGATGTAAAAATGAATCACAAAAACGCGATATAAGCATATAAGAATACAATGAAATAGAAAATAAATGGTTACGGAAGGAGAAATGGTGCAACTATTTATTGGAAAGTGAACGGCCATACTGTTCCTGTAATGAAAGAATAAAGAAACCAAGATGGCTGATCGAGGCTGCTGTCTCAAGGTAAAAATCTATTTTCCGCCTATTTCGCAACCCTTGCCTTTGTGAAGTCACTGATATACTGGATTTTTCATATGATATCATGACGACGCTAGACCCATCCCTTTTGTTTTAAAGCTGGCGAAGGCAAGGAGGGTAATTATAGTTGAAGGATCGTGAATTTTCACATAAACCGTTGCTGACCAAAAGAGAAAAAGAAGTTTTCGAGCTATTAGTTCAAGACAAAACAACAAAAGAAATCGCCAAAGAACTATTCATCAGCGAGAAAACAGTGCGTAACCATATTTCGAATGCCATGCAAAAATTAGGTGTCAAAGGCCGTTCTCAAGCAGTAGTAGAACTGCTGCGCATGGGTGAATTAAAACTATAGCGGCGACCGGCGTGTCAATGGGCATGCCGGTTGTCTGTTTATAAACAACGAGGCAAACAAGTTTTGGATTTTTTCCAGTTTAGAAAAATGTTGTCAAGTTAAATATGAATCTTGATTTTTTCCATTCCGTTCGATATGATAAGGTTACTAACTTGTTTTGCAAGATAGTTAAGATTTGCGATGCACCTTGTGCCCTATACTGTATCAACTCGTGACGGAAACGGCATTTGTTTATCTAGGTGCGAATGCAAGAGAAAGGAATGTGTGGTGAATGATCTTTGTCATTAAAAAGTCAGTTGCTGAAAGGAGTTTTAGAAGGATGCATTTTAGCGGTGATTGCTCGTGAAGAAATTTATGGGTATGAATTAAGCGTGAAGCTGGCCGAGCAAGGTTTGACATTTGTGAGTGAAGGGAGCATTTATCCAGTGCTTCTGCGCATGCAAAAAGAGAATCTCATTACGGGAACTCTCAGAGAATCGCCGAACGGTCCAAAACGAAAATATTACCGGCTGACCGATTCAGGGCGACAAGCGTTAGAGGAATTTAAAGAAAATTGGATGGAATTGAAGGAAGCGGTCGATCACATTTTGATTCAAAGGAGTGTGTACAATGACAGCGAAAGAAATGATCCAAATCAATAATGAACGACGGAAGCAGTTGAACGAGGAAAACAAGAAGTATTATGAAAACATGCTTGTCTATTTGCGGCTTAGTTCCATTCCAGAAAAGAAAACAGAGGAGCTGCTATTGGAAATGCTGGACCATTTACTGATTGCCCAGCAAGAAGGACGGTCGGCAGAAGACGTGTTTGGCATGGATCCAGAAGCCTATTGTAAAGAAGTGGTGCAGTCGATCGGAAAACAATCTCTTTTCAGCTTCAAACGTTATGCTTTTGTTTTTTCGATCGGATTGTATATTGTCTTTTTCATTGACGGTATATTCCGATTGATCATTTATCCTTTGTTAAATCTATTTATCGATCTGCATCCAGTAAAAGGGTTTTCGGTTGATTATTTCTTTACGCCTATTTTTATGTGTCTTGTTTTCGACATCATGTTATTGCTGATTAGGGAATCCACGTTTAAGAAATTCAGTGTTCGCGTATTATTAGGATATGTTTTTCCTATTATGATCGCCTATTGTCTGCCTCTAATTCTGTATTTTTTTCTGAAAGATGTCCTGCCTGTTATTCCGCTCCCTGCTTGGGCGAGTTTGCTGATCGGCATTTTGCTTTGGGTGATGCATAAAATGGTATTTAAGCATGTGGATATATTTTGACGGATGTTTTCCATCATTTATGGTAATAGGGTTTGGAAAGCCTCATTAAAACAATAGGAAGCCCCCAGAAGAAGGTTTCACACATCATACAGAAACATGGAATTGAACCTTTATGTAATTTGGCGATTTTTTATTTTTTGAAAAATACGAATTTATCACTTTATTCTTGATGGAAAAATAGGAGGATCTTCACTCTTGAAAAACAAAGCCAAAAACGAGAAAATGTTTGATAGACTGCTGAAGCTTCTTTTCTCATAGGATTGATACTAATAGATAAGGAAGAAACTAGATTTCTTGCAAAAAAGCTTTTAGAATGAAAAGAATGTCGGTTTAGGAATGAAGATTTTTCATATATACATAATGAAATAGAACAAAGGCATTCTCAAAGGTTTATAGGATGAAAAAGACAGGCAATATTAAAGATCAAAACGGTCGTACGATTAGTGCTGCTGCGAATTTGTAATAGAAGAAATGTTGCCGAAGATCCGTTCATAGATCCCGTTTGAGGAAGAAGGAAAATGAATGAAATAGTGATTCAGCAGCTAATGTTTTCATCGCATAATTAAGAGTGAATCTAAAACCGATGAAAAGATTCGAACAGATGCAACAAGAAATTACAAAAGAATGAGGCGAGATACGTTGATAAACAGGCCAATAGGTGTAATAGATTCCGGGGTTGGGGGTCTTACAGTTGCTATTGAGATCATGAGGCAGCTCCCACATGAAACGATATATTATGTTGGAGACACAGCCAGATGTCCTTATGGGCCTAGACCCGTAGAAGAAGTAAAACAATTTACTTGGGAAATGACCCGCTATTTGCTGCGATATGACATCAAAATGCTAGTCATTGCTTGCAATACGGCAACCGCTGCTGTGCTCGATGAGATTAGAGAAGCACTTGACATCCCTGTTATCGGAGTCATTCATCCTGGAGCGAGAGCGGCTATCAAAATGTCAAAACATCTTCGTATTGGGGTTCTTGGTACAATCGGCACCATTAAAAGCCATGCGTATGAAAGAGCTCTTCATTCTATTAATAAGAATGTAAAGATCTTTCCGCTTGCATGCCCTAAGTTTGTACCTTTGGTAGAAAGCGGGGAATATCATAGTGCAATGGCCAAAAAAATTGTAGCAGAAACACTGCTGCCGCTCAAAGATAAACATTTGGACACTTTGATTTTGGGATGCACTCATTATCCGCTCCTTGAACCGATTATTTCGTCATTTATGGGCGAAAACGTAGCGGTGATTAGTTCAGGAGAAGAAACAGCTAGAGAAGTAAGCGCCATATTGCACTATAAAGAACTTTTGAACATGGAGAAATCTTGTCTACCCAATCGGTTCTTTACAACCGGATCCAAAGAGCTGTTTTATAAGATCGCTTCCGATTGGCTCCAAGATCCTACGATTGACGTTTCCACGATTCGTTTGGATGAAAATGAACTCGTTTTTTAAGCTGCGGCGAAATTCTTTTGGAAAACGGTCTAATTTTCCTCACAAGCTCGTATACATGTAGTACAAACTGTGTGAGGAGGTTTCATGATGGTCAAAAAGAAAACTCTCGTCGCGGCGGCTGTCATCTTATCATCTGTTTATTTAACAGGGTGCGGACTGCTCGTCAGAAATGAAAAAAAAGAAAACATTGATCCCCCGCAAAAAGTAACCTATTTAAAAGAGGAAGGGTCCTTAAAAGAATTGAAACATCAATCTGCTCAAGATATGAAAAAAGAAGACGTAATGATGACAGATTTATATCTGATAGATAAAAACGGTTATGTTGTATCGCAGACGCTGCCGCTTCCCAAAACGCAAAGCATCGCCAAAGAAGCGCTAGAATATCTAGTAGACGACGGTCCGGTGTCTAATATGCTTCCAAACGGGTTCAGGGCAGTGCTTCCGGCCGGCACGGAAGTACGAAGCGTTCATATTAAAGATGGCAAAGCCATTGCCGACTTTTCTCCTGAATTTAAAGAATATAACGCGGAAGACGAGAAGAAAATTCTACAGGCTATTACATGGACATTAACGCAGTTTGACGCAGTGAAAAAAGTCGAACTGAGGGTTGATGGCCAGCCATTAAAAGAAATGCCTGTGGATGGCACAGCGATTGATCCAAACGGATTATCGAGAAATATTGGGATTAATTGGGATGTTGAAAACGTGGTCGATATCGCGAATACAAGACCGATCACCGTCTATTATTTAGCTCAAGATGGAGAGAATGATTATTACGTCCCCGTCACAAAAAGAGTGAGCAACAATAATAAAGATAATGTTACGGCGGTCGTCAATGAGCTTATAAAAGGACCAAGCCCTTCGTCAGAACTGGTAAGCGAATTTATGCCGGATGTGAAACTGATTAGTGCTCCGGTGGTGAAGGATGGAAAAGTCACATTAAATTTTAATAAATCGATATTAGGCAGTTTCGAAGAAAAAATGATCTCCAAAAATACATTAAATCCTCTTGTGCTTTCTTTGACAGAACAAAAAGGGATTAAAAGTGTAACCGTTGAAGTGGATGGCAAGACAAACTTAGTAGACGACAAAGGAAAACCCATCAGCGAAACCGTTTCAAGGCCACAGCATGTAAACACAGGTAGTTTCTGAAAAAAATTTTTTGGTATACTATATAATAGATCAAAGAGAGGTTGGCAAACGCCGCCTCATTTTTATTGGACATATTGAAAAAGCGAGGTGGCTGAAGAGACTGAAAAAAGCGTTCTCACGGCAAATACGAAAGTTTTGGCCTTTCGGGGATCGGTTTTTGCCGTGGGACAAAAGCTGCAGCTTAAAAGGAGGATCTATGGTGCGAGTAGATGGGAGACGAAAAAATGAATTAAGAGCGGTTAAGATCGATACGGATTTTTTAAAGCATCCGGAAGGCTCCGTGTTGATCACCGTAGGAGATACACGGGTCATTTGCACTGCTAGTATCGAAGATCGCGTTCCCCCTTTTATGAGAGGGTCCGGCAAAGGATGGATTACAGCGGAATATTCCATGCTGCCGCGGGCAACGGAGCAAAGAAATATAAGGGAATCTTCAAAAGGAAAAGTATCAGGAAGAACAATGGAAATTCAACGATTAATTGGAAGAGCGCTTCGAGCGGTTGTCGACTTAGAATCCATTGGCGAAAGAACAGTATGGATCGATTGTGATGTCATACAAGCAGATGGAGGAACACGCACTGCTTCCATTACTGGTGCATTTGTAGCGATGACTATGGCTTTGCATCAATTATCGATTCAAAAAGAAATGTCGACGTTTCCAGTGACCAATTTTCTAGCAGCTACTAGCGTCGGAATTTTGCAAGGAGAGGGAGCTGTATTAGATTTAAATTATAAAGAAGATAGTGAAGCCATGGTGGATATGAATGTGGTCATGACTGGTTCTGGAGAGTTTGTGGAAATTCAAGGAACAGGAGAAGAGTCCACTTTTTCCCATTCGCAGCTTCAAGAATTATTGTCATTGGCAGAAAAGGGTTTGTATGAATTGGTCGACATTCAAAAGCAGGCGTTAAACGAAATAGCAGTAAAGATAGAAAGAAATATGTCAAAAGGTGGAGAAGCAAATCAATGATGCGAGAAGTTGTGATTGCCACGAAAAATAAAGGGAAAGCGCTTGAATTTGAGCAAATGTTTCTACCGTTTCAGATTCAGGTAAAAACTCTTCTTGATTTTCCTGAATTCCCGGAAATCGAGGAAACGGGTAAGACATTTGAAGAAAATGCGATCATTAAAGCGGAATCCGTTATGAAAGAGACAAAAGCCATGGTCATGGCGGATGATTCCGGTTTGGTGATTGATGCATTAAACGGCCGGCCAGGAGTGTATTCGGCCAGATATGCAGGCCCTAAAAAAGATGATGAAGCCAATATACAAAAAGTGTTAAGGGAATTAGAAGGGGTTCCACTTTCAAAACGGACAGCTCGTTTTTATTGTGCTCTGGCTCTTGCAATCCCGGGGCGAGAAACGAAAACGGTGAACGGGACATGTGAAGGATTCATCACCTTTGAGAAAAAAGGGGCAAACGGGTTTGGATATGATCCTATTTTCGTTGTCCAGGGCTATGAGCGTACGATGGCGGAATTGCTTCCAAATGAAAAAAACAAGATCAGCCACCGCGCCAAAGCGTTGACAAAAATGAAAATGATATTAGAACAATTGGAAAGGGACAAAGTACTATGAAACTTCTCGTTGTAAGCGACAGTCATGGAGATACGGAAATTTTAAAGGATTTAAAAGTCCGCTATGAGCAAGAGATGGATGCCATGTTTCATTGCGGCGATTCTGAGCTTCCAGCAGACAGCGAAGTAATGAAAGGCTATATCGTGGTTAGAGGAAATTGCGATATGGATGATCGCTATCCTTATGATATTGTGGAAGAAATCATGGGTAAGAGAATATTCATGACACATGGTCATCGCTATGATGTCAAAGCGTCTTTCTCGAAACTGAAGCAGAAAGCAAAAGCAAACAAAGCTGATTTTGTGTTTTTCGGCCATTCCCATTATGCGGCAGCGGAAAAGATAGGCCAGACGTTGTTTTTAAACCCAGGGAGCATTCTTTTGCCGCGAGGCAGGAAAGAAAAAACTTACGCAATAGTGGAATGGGATGGAGAAGAGGCAGTTGTCCATTTTTATAACGAACAACATCAGAAATTAACAAATTTACAAGAGGTATTATAATATATATTAAAGAAGAACAAGCGGGCAAAAAAAGAATTTGCCTTTTGTTCTTCTTTAACTAACTGAATATTCGAATGTCCTTTCATAAAATCGAGGAAAAAATTTTTTCGGTTTGTACAAAAAAGGATTGACATTTATTTTTAATGTTAATATAATAAAAAATGTCCTTGATGATATTAATAAATTGTCCCAGTAGCTCAGCTGGATAGAGCAGCGGCCTTCTAAGCCGTCGGTCGGGAGTTCGAATCTCTCCTGGGACGCTAATGTGGGAAAAAAGTTGAAGTACAAAGCATCTAAGAGAAGTGCAGAACTCTTAGACGACTGACGTACCTTAGCTTTTTTGTGGATTTTTTTCGGTTGACGTCGGACGGCTTTTTCGATGTGCTTTGGACGTTTTTTTATATCACATTCTATATTCGCGCGAAATATTGTAAATTTTCAAAAAATATTCTTGACAACAAATTATAAGATTATTAGCATAGATGTAAAAAATATAGAAATATTTAGAATTGATTGATCGAAAATCCGATAATGTTCGCAATCATACTTCCGCAAAAGTTTATGAGGAGGCGGTTGCCGGAGCAACTGTTGACCGTTTTATGCTATTATAGCTGCTGCAGCTGGACTTTTAGGACTAGGTGCTGCAGCAGAAGGTTATAATAGTGAGAATGGTAAAACGTTGGAAAAAGTCGTATCCATTGCTTGATGATTTTATAATTATTAAATTCTGAAAAATTAGAAAAATATATAATAAATAGTGTATCTGAATATAGGCCTTTTATTTTTAATCTTTTTTCGTTTAGTGATTATGATATACAAGAAAGTTTCCCTAAGAAATTATTTATTTTGAGGAAATCATTGGGCTAATTAGTTTGTCTGCCCTTTATTTTTGAGTGAAAAATCAATAGAGAGCATGGATAATTGGGTTGATTCGCTGTTTTAATAATTTTTTTTAAAAGATCGCAAAAATTCAAAAAATTGAAATTAGCCATTTACTAAAGCAGAGTTTGATTTGTATGATTTTTCTCAAAAAATTTCTATCCATTCCAAATTTGCTGATTGGGCAAAGGGTTGATTTAAATGAATAGGAGTCGGCTTTACACTTTCAAAAAAGAATTTGAAAACGATTTCCTTTGTTTTTTCTGCGTTTCCGTGCTAAACTTGTGGCAACTCCATTTATGAAAAAGGCGGTTCTTACAAGAATGGGAGGAAGAAAGAAAAATCTTCAAAGATTTGATAACGTCATTGTTTTGCCTGGTACACGGGATAAGCTGGTTGAAATGGGTATCCATGCTTTGCAGAAAAAAAATTATAAAGAAGCTTCTCGTTTTCTTACAAAGGCGCTGCATTTTTCCGAGGAACCCGGTGACGATGAGATTCAAATGGCCTTGTTGCTTGCCCTTTATGAATGTGGTCAATATGATGAGGCGAAAGAATTGTGCGAAGAAATGCTCCAAACAGGCAGCGGGGATTATTACGATGTAATGGATTTATACATATCAATTCTTTTTCATATGAAGGAATATCAGCATGCTTGCATTACGCTTTCCGCTCTTTGCGGTGAAAATCAAATTCCTTCTGATAAAAAAGATCATTTTGAGAAACTTCTTCAAATAAGCCGAAAAATGGCTTCTGATTCGGTTGAAAATGAATATCAGTCTGACTTGGCGCCTAAACTGTTTTACGAAGATGAAACGCTCGAGCAGCAAACGTTAAAAGTGGCGGAAATTGTTCAATGGAATATTGCTCCGTATCTAGACGAGTTGATTGATATCATCGGGGATGCACATTCCCATCCTTTTTTAAAAACTCTTCTACTTAATGTTTTGAGGGAGAAGGGGTTTGATAAAGAAATCTACGTTCGAAAGTTTCAGTTTACAAAACGGATGATTCCCGATCAACTGGAAGATGTTTTTCAAATGCCCTATTACAAACAGGTTATGAACAAATTAGAGGAAGCTGTTTCTCAATCGAATCCTATACTATTTTCCCAAATAACAGAATTAGTGAATCGCCATTTTTTTCTTCTTTATCCATTCGAACCTGAGTTCAGCATAGACACTTGGGTTGCCTGTACGCTCCAATTGGCTTGTGAATACTACGGGGAAGCGGAAGAAGCAGAAAATTTATTTCCACAGCTTTTCTCTCATGACAGTGCTGATAGAGAAAAATGCCTTGCTTGTTTGAAAGAATTAGATGAATTTTCTGCTCCCGTCTCTTAGCTTTTTATTGAAAGACTTAGTTCGTATGTTATAATGTAATGGTTATAATATGTACTTTTCTGCTTGGCTTTCTTTTTGTACACTAAAAGTACGAAATTGATAAATGATTCATTTTGAACTATCAACTTATAGATTTGTTTTGGAGGGAATTGTATGTCAGTGAAATGGGAAAAGCTAGAAGGAAACCAAGGCGTCCTTACAGTAACGGTGGATGCTAACAAAGTCAATGAGGGATTGGACTATGCGTTCAAAAAAGTCGTCAAAACGATCAATGTCCCTGGTTTCCGCAAAGGAAAAATGCCGCGTCCTTTATTTGAAAAACGATTCGGAGTAGAATCGCTTTACCAAGACGCGCTCGATTACATCTTGCCGGAAGCTTATGCAAAAGCAGTGGAAGAATCCGGAATTGAACCGGTAGATCGTCCGGAAATCGATATCGAACAACTGGAAAAAGGAAAAGAGTTAATTTTTAAAGCGACTGTTACAGTAAAACCAGAAGTAAAACTTGGCGAGTATAAAAACTTAGAAGTGGAAAAAGTGGATTCAGAAGTAACAGAAGAAGATGTTGAAAAAGAATTAAAAGCACTTCAAGAACGATATGCTGAACTTGTCGTAAAAGAAGACGGTGAAGCAGAAGAAGGAGATACAGTTGTTATTGATTTCGAAGGGTTTGTTGACGGCGAGCCATTTGAAGGAGGAAAAGCGGAAAATTACTCGCTTGAACTAGGTTCCGACACTTTCATTCCTGGTTTTGAAGACCAATTAATTGGAACGAAAGCAGGAGAGGAAAAAGAAGTGGAAGTCACATTCCCTGAAGAATACCATGCTGAAGAGCTTTCTGGAAAACCTGCTGTATTTAAAGTAAAAGTTCATGAAGTAAAAGAAAAAGTACTGCCTGAACTTGATGATGAATTTGCAAAAGATGTGGATGAGGAAGTAGAAACGTTGGCAGACTTAAAAGCAAAAATAAAAGACCGTCTGAAACATCAAAAAGAACATGAGGCAGAACATGCTTTGCAAGATGCAGTGGTTGAAAAAGCAACGGCCAATGCAGAAATCGATATCCCTGAAGTCATGATCGAAAATGAAATTGACCGGATGATGCAAGAGTTTTCGCAAAACCTTTCTGCTCAAGGAATGAACCTTGAATTGTATTATCAGTTCTCAGGTCAAAGTGAAGAAGACCTTCGCAACCAAATGAAAGAAAATGCAGAAATACGTGTTCGGACAAGCTTGACCCTTGAAGCCATCGCAAATGCAGAAAATATAGAGGCTAGCGAAGAAGATGTAGAAAAAGAATTGCAAAGAATGGCTGATCAATTTAACTTATCTGTTGAAGATATTAAGAGAGTACTCGGCGATCTTGAAAATTTAAAAGCGGATTTAAGAATCAATAAAGCAGTTGAATTTCTTGTAGAAAACGCAAAAGTTGTTGCATAATAGTAATGAAACGGTATAAAACAAGGCGCGGTTTATACGTGCCTTGTTTTATACACCCATACATAAAGTATTTTTAAAATATTTTGGGAATGAGCTCGGCATATTGCACATTATATATAACACTAAGCTTTTTATTTCGTGTCTTCTGTAAAATGTGTTAAAATGCTGTACATAACTCTTTGAGGGCCTTTAAAGATCGGATATGGAAATCATAATGGCGAAGACTCAGTATTTAGTGTGTTAAGAAGAAATGAGGGGTGACGTAAATTGTTTAAATTTAGTGATGAGAAAGGACAACTGAAATGTTCTTTCTGTGGCAAAACACAAGACCAGGTTCGTAAGCTAGTCGCTGGACCAGGTGTTTATATATGTGATGAATGCATCGAATTATGTACAGAAATTGTGGAAGAAGAACTGGGAACCGAGGAAGAACTAGAGTTCAAGGATGTGCCAAAGCCTCTTGAAATCCGCGAAATTCTCGATGAATATGTCATTGGCCAAGACCAGGCAAAGAAATCTTTGGCTGTTGCCGTCTATAACCACTATAAGCGGATTAACTCCAACAGCAAAGTAGACGATGTAGAACTGGCAAAGAGTAATATTTGTTTAATCGGTCCGACTGGGAGCGGCAAAACTTTGTTAGCGCAAACATTGGCGCGTATTTTAAATGTACCGTTTGCGATTGCAGATGCGACTTCTCTTACGGAAGCAGGATATGTCGGGGAAGATGTAGAGAATATTCTCTTGAAACTGATTCAAGCCGCCGACTATGATGTAGAAAAAGCGGAAAAAGGAATTATTTATATTGATGAGATCGATAAAGTCGCAAGAAAATCGGAAAATCCGTCGATTACAAGAGATGTTTCCGGCGAAGGAGTTCAACAGGCTTTATTAAAGATTTTGGAAGGGACAGTGGCGAGTGTTCCGCCTCAAGGAGGAAGAAAACATCCTCATCAAGAATTTATCCAAATTGATACGACTAATATTTTGTTTATTTGCGGCGGAGCCTTTGACGGCATTGAACAAATTATCAAACGCCGTCTCGGCCAAAAAGTGATCGGATTCGGATCGGATCCGACGAAAGGCGAAATTGAAGAAAAAGATCTTCTTTCCAAAGTGGTCCCTGAAGATTTGCTGAAATTCGGACTAATTCCGGAATTTATTGGTCGATTGCCAGTCATTGCAAGCCTAGAGCCTCTTGATGAAGAAGCGTTAATTCAAATTTTGACCAAACCGAAAAATGCGCTCGTCAAACAATATCAAAAGATGATGGAACTTGATCATGTTGAATTAGAATTTGAACAAGAAGCACTTGTTGAAATTGCCAAAAAAGCAATCGAAAGAAAAACGGGTGCACGCGGATTGCGTTCCATTATAGAAAGCATTATGCTGGATGTTATGTTTGATCTCCCTTCAAGAGAAGATATTTCAAAATGTATCATTACAAAAGATACCGTCTTAAATAACAGTATGCCGAAATTAATAGGGACGGACGGAAGGGTTATTCACGAAACAGCAGAACGAAAAACGTCTGCTTAACAAAGGAGCCGAATCAATCGGCTCCTTTTCCCTTTATTTGCAAGGATGAACTTCCTCTCTTTACCCGGTTAGACCCATTATCTTTTCGACTTTTGAACCGAGAAAACGATGACAAGATGCCGGAGCCAAGGCCTTTTTTTATTTATGTTTATTCCCCTCGCGCCCAGGAGATACTAGCCGTATATCGACGGTTTAGGAGGGGGATGTAGTATGAATCATTGGACAAGTATTGCTTTCATCATTCAAATGTTTTTTGGCGTTGTTATAGGACTGTATTTTTGGAATTTGTTGAAAAATCAACGTACCCAAAAAATATCCATTGACCGTGAATCAAAAAAAGAAATGGACCAACTTCGGAAAATGCGGTCGATTTCTTTAACGGAGCCTTTATCGGAAAGAGTAAGGCCTACTTCCTTTTCCGATATTATCGGACAAGAAGATGGTATAAAAGCTTTAAAGGCAGCGATATGCGGCCCGAATCCTCAACATGTCATTATTTATGGTCCTCCTGGGGTCGGAAAAACAGCGGCCGCCCGATTGGTATTGGAAGAAGCGAAAAAAAATCCGAAAACGCCATTTTCTCCATCGGCTGTATTTGTTGAGTTGGATGCGACTACTGCCCGGTTTGATGAACGGGGAATAGCCGATCCGCTCATAGGTTCTGTCCATGATCCCATTTATCAAGGAGCCGGAGCTATGGGACAGGCAGGCATTCCCCAGCCAAAACAAGGAGCTGTCACCAATGCTCATGGCGGCGTCCTTTTTATTGATGAAATCGGTGAGCTGCATCCTATTCAAATGAATAAATTGTTAAAAGTGTTGGAAGACCGGAAAGTTTATTTGGAAAGTGCCTATTACAGCGAAGAAAACTCACAAATTCCTGCCCATATCCATGATATTTTTAAAAATGGCTTGCCTGCCGATTTTCGATTAATCGGAGCGACAACGAGATCTCCTGAAGAAATACCTCCTGCGATTCGTTCTCGGTGTATGGAAGTGTTTTTTCGAGGATTAGAACAAGATGAGATCATCCAAGTGGCCAAGAAAGCTGCTGCAAAAGTAAAAATGAGTATTAGCGACAATGGATTGAACATTTTGAGCTCTTATGCCAGAAATGGTCGTGAAGCAGTGAATATCGTTCAAATTGCGGCCGGCTTGGCGATAACGGAAGGAAGGAGAACGATTAAGGATAAGGATATCCAATGGATCGTCCAGTCTAGCCAAATGACGCCGCGTTATGAGCAAAAAATGAAAGATCATTCTGCAGTCGGCGTTGTGAATGGTTTGGCCGTCACGGGATCGAATAGCGGAGCTTTGCTGGAAATTGAAGTGGCTGTCATCCCGGCAATCAAAAATGGAACTTTGACCATTACAGGCATTGTGGAAGAAGAGAGTATAGGCGGACAAGGAAAATCCATACGTAGGAAAAGTATGGCAAGAGGCTCGATTGAAACCGTACTTACGGTTTTACGATCAATGGGTGTGCCTTGCCATCAATATGACATACATGTGAATTTTCCAGGCGGAATTCCAGTGGATGGACCATCTGCAGGAATTGCCATAGCTACTGGCATTTATTCTGCTATTTACAAAATGCCTGTTCATCATACGATCGCCATGACAGGAGAGATCAGCGTTCATGGAGCTGTAAAGCCAATTGGCGGCGTCATGCCGAAAATAAGGGCTGCCAAACTGGCGGGTATCGAAAAAGTGCTTATTCCAAAAGCGAATATTCAGGAAATCATAAAAGAATTCGATGGCATTACAATTATTCCAGTGAATCATATTAGCGAAGTGATCAAACATGCGATTGTAAAAAAAGCGGATGCAGAAGGAGCTATTGTGCATTGGCAAAACAATCAGGAAATGCTCTAAAATTGTATAGATTGTTCGTATAGCCTTCTTAAAGTGAGTAGGCTGGAATATTGTCAAAAGTTTTTTTCGTACGTACTAAAATAGTCCTATATAGAAGGTGATCTTAACAGAGTTAGATGCGGGATCAGTGTCATTTTGCGGCCTAATCCGAACCTGGGGGCGGATTAGGCCTTCTTTTCAGCAATCTTGTACTTTTGACGTGGCGGGAAACATTTCTTTAAATGGAGCGGGGAGTTTGCTTGCATGGAGAAAAAGAAAGACAATCGTTTTCAGCAAGCGATCGTACGAGAAATTAGATTTCAGATTCAAGACATCCAGAAGGGTTCTATTTGATTTTTCTGATTCAGCTAGAGCTGATCAGAAGAATTCCAAATGGACAGGTGTTTATAAATACGTTAGAATTGTACAAAGATCATACGAAAGTAACATAGAGACTACGGAGGTGCCAGTATGAGTGAACATGTCTTTTCCATCCCCCTCCTTCCGTTAAGAGGATTATTGGTTTATCCTACAATGGTTTTGCACTTGGATGTTGGCCGCGACCGTTCGATTGAAGCGCTGGAGCGTGCCATGATGGATCATCATTTGATTTTTTTAACTACCCAAAAAGATATGAATATAGATAATCCCTCTGAAGAGGACTTGTATAAGATAGGAACGCTGACAAAAGTCAAGCAAATGTTAAAACTTCCGAACGGAACGATACGCGTACTTGTGGAAGGTCTTCAACGAGGCAGAATTAAAGAATTTTATGATGAAGAAAAGTACTTCCACGTGTGTATTGAAACATTTGAAGAGGAAGAATTAAAAGATATTGAAACACAAGCTTTGATGCGAACGTTGCTGAATTCTTTTGAACAGTACATAAAGATATCGAAGAAAATTACGGCTGAAACGTTTTCCACCGTATCAGATATTGAAGAACCAGGAAGGCTTGCCGATATTATCGCTTCCCATTTGCCGATTAAAATCAAAGAGAAACAGGAAATCTTGGAAACAGTGGCGATTAAGGAACGGCTGCAAAAATTAATCGACATTCTTCATAACGAAAAAGAAATATTAAATCTTGAGAAAAAAATCGGACAGCGTGTGAAGCATTCTATGGAACGCACCCAAAAAGAATATTATTTGCGGGAACAAATGAAAGCCATTCAAAAAGAGTTGGGCGATAAAGAAGGAAAAGCAGGAGAAGTCGAAGAACTTACGAAACGAATTGAAGAAGCAGGAATGCCTGACCATGTAAAAGAAACAGCCATGAAAGAGCTTGGCCGCTATGAAAGCATTCCGGCCAGTTCAGCGGAAAGCACAGTGATTCGAAATTATCTCGAATGGCTTATTACCATTCCTTGGTCCAAAGCAACCGAAGATGACTTAAACATAAAAAAAGCCGAACGTATTTTAAATAGGGATCATTACGGCTTAGAAAAAGTAAAAGAACGGGTTTTAGAATACTTAGCTGTCCGAAAGTTGACACAATCCATTAAAGGCCCGATATTATGTCTTGCGGGACCGCCGGGCGTAGGAAAAACAAGCCTCGCTCGTTCCATTGCGGAAGCGCTAAATCGTAAATTTGTGCGCGTTTCCTTAGGCGGCGTACGGGATGAGTCTGAAATTCGCGGCCATCGCCGCACTTATGTGGGAGCCATGCCGGGACGGATTATACAAGGGATGAAAAAAGCCGGTACAATCAATCCGGTATTTTTGCTGGACGAAATTGACAAAATGTCGAGCGATTTTCGCGGCGATCCATCCGCGGCTATGCTTGAAGTACTCGATCCAGAACAAAACCACGCCTTCAGCGACCATTTTATTGAAGAACCATATGATTTGTCGAACGTGATGTTTATTGCTACAGCGAATGATTTATCCACGATTCCAGGGCCATTGAGAGACCGCATGGAAATCATCAGTATTCCGGGTTATACAGAATTAGAAAAGATTCATATTGCGAAAGACCATCTTCTTCCTAAGCAAATGAAAGAAAACGGATTGAAGAAAGGGCAGCTGCAGCTTCGAAACGATGCCATTCAAGCCATTGTCCGCTATTATACAAGAGAAGCGGGTGTTCGCGGACTTGAGCGGCAGTTGGCGGCTGTATGCCGGAAGACAGCAAAAATGATTGTAGCTGGAGAGAAAAAGCGTGTCATAGTGACGGAAAACCATCTTGAAGAATTTTTAGGAAAAAAGATTTTCCGTTATGGATCAGCGGAAAAAGAGGATCAAATTGGCGTTGCGAACGGACTCGCTTACACCTCTGTCGGCGGAGATACACTGCAAATCGAGGTTTCTTTGGCGCCGGGAAAAGGAAAGCTCGTGTTAACAGGAAAATTAGGAGATGTGATGAAGGAATCGGCCCAAGCTGCTTTTAGCTATGTCCGATCCAACGCAAAAGAACTGGGCATTGAAGAAGATTTCCACGAAAAATACGATATTCACATACATGTACCGGAAGGCGCAGTTCCAAAAGATGGACCATCTGCAGGAATTACGATGGCGACTGCTCTTGTTTCTGCATTGACGAATCGCCCTGTTCATAAAGAAGTGGGGATGACGGGAGAAATCACGCTTCGCGGCAGGGTGCTTCCAATCGGAGGACTGAAAGAAAAATCGTTGGGAGCTCATAGAGCAGGATTAAAAACGATTATCGTCCCTCAAGAAAACGAAAAAGATTTGGACGATATTCCGAAAAGCATTCGGAAAGATTTGCAGTTTGTGCTTGTTTCACAAATGGACGAAGTGCTAAAAACGGCGTTGGCGGGTGATAAACAATGAACGTCCATGAAGCCGAATTAGTAATCAGTGCTGTCAAACCGGAACAATATCCGAAAGATGATCTTCCCGAATTTGCGCTTGCGGGTCGTTCGAATGTGGGGAAATCCTCTTTTATTAACAAAATGGTGAATCGCAAAAGCTTGGCTAGAACGTCATCCAATCCGGGGAAAACACAGACGCTTAATTTTTATCGAATTGAAAATAAGCTCTATTTCGTGGATGTTCCTGGCTATGGGTATGCAAAAGTTTCCAAAAAAGAGAGACAAGCATGGGGGCAAATGATTGAAACTTATTTGACGACGAGAAAGCAATTGAAATTAGTATTGCTTTTAGTGGATTTGCGCCATCCGCCGACAAATGATGATGTGATGATGTACGATTTTTTAAAATACTATGATATTCCATGCTTGGTCATTGCTACGAAGGCGGACAAAATTCCAAGAGGAAAATGGCAAAAACATGTGAAACAAGTAAAACAAACGTTGAAATTCGATCCAGCCGATGAAATCATCGTTTTTTCTTCAGAAACCGGAGAAGGAAAAGATATGACTTGGCATCTTCTTGAGTCTTATTTGCGTTAATTCGGAGGCTGGGCTGTGTCTTTCACAAGAAAATGGTGTCTTACTATTTTTAGCATTGCTGTTGATGGCTGTTTTTATGGATCAAAGATTCAAAAAGGAGGCTTGCAAAAAGCCTCCTTATTTTCGTTTTACAAATAATAAGTAAGCCCCTACTAAAATGAGCAGCACTGGCCAAAAATGCCATAAATCTTCTTGCCCGCTCCTCAGCAATCCAAGCCAAGAAATGACATTTTGATAAAAGAGCGACAACAGGGCAAGAATAAAAAATAACATGCTGTATAAAAAGCCGTCTTTCGTTTTTTGAGATTGAAGAAAGAAACCGATGGCAATAATCAAAACAAACATTCCGATTTGATCGGGCCAATGTGGAAACTGATGGACGAGATGAAAATGGATGCCAAAACCAGTCAAAATAACGCCTGGCAGAATAAACTGATAGTCTTGTCCGCCATAGGCTTGAAAAAGAAAGGCCAATCCAACAATTAAGAGGATGGTCGGCCAAGTAAAAAAACCATCGAATAAAATGATATTGGACTTTTGCAGATAAAAATAAGCTCCGAATCCCATTAAAATGATTCCTGGGAAAAATCGCTGTTGTTTCATTCGTAAATCCATTCCTTTCGAAAAGGTCAATGATTTGATTCTTTCGGAATAGTTTGGTAAGGTAAACTTGAAATCAAAAATAACTATAATATGATAATAATTTTAAAAAATGGATGTCTTTCCAATTTGGCCATTTTGGTGTAAAAACTAATATCTATGTTACCATATGTTCATAATTTTTTGATTCAATAATTTTTGAACATGGTATAATATACATAGCATTGATTTTTGGGGGTGTCACTTTCGGCCATGCATATCATAGTAGCAGGACTTCATTATAAAACGGCCCCAGTCGAAATAAGAGAACGGCTCACGTTTGACGAAAATGATCTGGATGAAGCGCTTCGTACGCTGAAAAATAAAAAAAGCATTCTAGAAAGCGTCATTCTTTCTACTTGCAACCGGACGGAAATTTATGCAGTAGTAGATCAAATTCATACGGGACGCTATTATATAAAAGAATTTCTTTCCGAATGGTTTCAAATCGAAATGGATGAATTCACGCCATTTCTCTTTATTTATGAAGAAGAAGGCGCGGTTGAACATCTATTTAAAGTAACATGTGGATTAGATTCTATGATCGTCGGTGAAACGCAGATTCTTGGACAGGTACGCGATAGTTTTTTGCAAGCGCAGCATTCTGAAGCGACCGGAACGATTTTTAATCAATTATTTAAACAAGCCGTTACATTGGCGAAAAAAGCGCATTCAAAAACAGAAATAGGAGCGAATGCTGTTTCCGTTAGTTATGCGGCCGTGGAACTGGCGAAAAAAATATTTGGAAGCTTAAACGGAAAACACATATTAATTCTCGGCGCGGGAAAAATGGGGGAATTAGCCCTTAAAAACCTGCAAGGAAGCGGAGCAACGAAAGCAACCGTCATCAACCGTACGTTCGAAAAAGCTGCTTCTTTAGCGGAGCGATTTTCGGGAACAGCAAGAGAACTAGGGGATTTGCAAAGTGCTCTTTTAGAAGCGGATATTCTTATTAGTTCGACTGGATCCAATGATTTTGTGATTTCGAAGGAAATGATATATGGAATCGCACAAATGAGAAATGGACGGCCTCTCTTCATGGTCGATATAGCGGTTCCACGAGATATCGATCCAGAAATTCATACGCTTGAAAATGTGTTTTTGTATGATATCGATGATTTGGAAGGCATTGTGGAAGCGAATTTGGCAGAACGGAAAAAAGCAGCCGAGAAAATCATGATCATGATTGAAGAAGAAATTTCGGAATTTCATGAGTGGCTGAATATGCTTGGAGTGGTGCCTGTCATTAGGGCACTTCGGAAAAAAGCGCTTGCCATTCAAGCAGAAACGATGAAAAGCATGGAGAGAAAACTGCCCGATTTGACGGACCGTGAACGGAAGATTATTAACAAGCATACAAAAAGTATTATTAACCAGTTGTTAAAAGATCCGATCTTGCAAGCGAAAGAATTGGCAGGACAAAAGGGGGCAAAAGAGAAACTGGAGTTTTTCACCAAAATCTTTAATATTGAGGAACAAGTAATAGCAGAAAATCAGAGGAAAACAGCCGAAGATGTAAAAACGGGAGCCATCGCGGCTTCTTCTTATCAAGTGTAAGGGGTTCATTTATGGCTTTTGTACACGGTATGACAAGATTGCATGAACTAATGATTGTTTTGTATGCTGTCAGCATTCTGCTTTACTTCATCGATTTTCTTCATCAAAATCGGAAGGCGAATTCGTTCGCCTTCTGGACTTTAGCGATTGTTTGGGTTCTTCAAACAATTTTTTTATTTCTTTATATGTTCAAAACGGGAAGATTTCCGGTCCTGACCATTTTTGAAGGGCTTTATTTTTATGCGTGGGTGCTGATCACACTATCATTATTGATCAATCGGTTTTTACGAATGGATTTTTTGGTATTTTTTACTAATTTACTTGGATTTGCCATTATGGCGATTCATACATTTGCGCCTGTGCAAATGCAATCGGACGCAATGGCAGAAAAATTAGTCTCTGAGCTTCTGCTGATTCATATTATTATGGCGCTGCTTTCATATGGAGCTTTTTCGCTGTCTTTTATTTTTTCTTTGTTGTATTTGATTGAATACAGGCTTTTGAAAGAAAAAAAATGGAGTCAGCGGCTATGGCGGATTGGCGATTTGACAAAGCTTGAAAAGCTGTCCTATGTATTAAATGCAATCGGAGTGCCTATGCTCTTATTGTCATTAATTTTAGGACTGCAATGGAAATTCACAAAGCTTCCAAATGTCGAATGGTATGATCCAAAGATTATCAGCTCCTTTATTTTATTGATCGTTTACAGCTTGTTTCTTTACCTTAAAGTCCAGAAAAACAAGCAAGGAAAAGCGCTGGCTTTATTGAATACAGCTGCATTTCTCATTGTGCTCATCAACTTTTTTTTAGTTAGTCGTTTATCGGCATTTCATTTTTGGTATTAGTGATTGAAGGAGGCCGTTATGAGAAAAATTATTGTAGGATCGCGCAGAAGCAAATTGGCGATGACGCAAACGAAATGGGTCATTCAACAACTAAAAAAGCTGAATCCTTCCTATGATTATGAAATAAAAGAGATGGTGACAAAAGGCGATAAAATTCTCGATGTCACATTATCTAAAGTGGGCGGAAAAGGTTTGTTTGTCAAGGAAATCGAGCAGGCCATTCTGAATAAAGAAATCGACATGGCCGTCCACAGCATGAAAGATATGCCTGCATATTTGCCGGAAGGACTTACGATCGGCTGTGTTCCTGAACGGGAAGATCACCGCGATGTCTTGATTTCTAAGAGTGGGCTTGCGCTGGACCAATTGCCGTCTGGTGCGAAAATTGGGACGAGCAGTTTGCGGCGCGGTGCTCAAATTTTGTCGCGCAGGCCGGATGTAAAAATTCAATGGATCCGCGGCAATATTGACACTCGTCTGAAAAAATTGGAAACCGACGACTATGATGCGATTATTTTGGCCGCTGCTGGTTTGTCGCGCATGGGCTGGACAAAAGAGGTCGTGACACAATTTTTAGATCCGGATATTTGCCTTCCAGCTGTTGGTCAAGGGGCGTTAGCCATTGAATGCCGGAAAGAAGACGAAGATCTCTTATCCCTTCTACAAGGATTAAACTGTTCTGATACCGCCCAATCAGTCGCTGCTGAACGAGCTTTTCTTCAAAAAATGGAAGGCGGCTGCCAAGTGCCGATTGCCGGCTTTGCTCATGTAAAAGGAGAAGATGTGGTATTGACTGCGCTTGTTGCCTCACCAGACGGGAAAACTGTATACAA
>JADBKC010000020.1 GCA_014896555.1 Caryophanales bacterium
GATCAGCGGCAGCTCTTCCACACGTTCAAACGTGGTAAATCGATAGGAACAGCTTTCGCATTCGCGCCTTCTGCGTATCGATCTTCCTTCATCGACCGGCCTTGAATCCACCACGCGGGTGCCATTGTGCTGACATGCTGGACATCTCATAACATCACTCCGTCTCATCTCAATATTCCCGCATTCTACCTAGAATGATTATATAATAATGGAGTTTTTGAACGCAATTTTTCTTTCAAAAGAAGCGACATTGCCAAAGATAAGTAAAAGGTGCATGATTGCCATGCACCCCTGAATTTTACAATGCTTTTATATTTTGAGACTTCACTTGTACCGGGCCCATCCCTCTCGGCAATTCAATGGTTTCACGAGTCTGGGCACCTAATGCTTCAGCTATATAATCAGCAGCAATATTCGGATTCAAATCGCCGCATGTATAAACGTCAATGCTTGCGTATCCGTGCTCTGGGAAGCTATGAATCGTTAAATGTGATTCTGATATAATCACTACCCCGCTGACGCCTTGTGGAGCAAATTTATGAAATGCTACCTCTCTGATTTCTGCGCCAGATTTCAATGCGGCTTCCACGAAGATTTTTTCAATTTGTTCCACATCGTTCAGTTTTTCAAATTCACAGCCCCAAAGTTCAGAAATGACATGACGACCCATTGTTTCCATTGATCGTTTCCCCCTTTTACAAAATTTTTTTCGATCAAAAGAATATTTTTAAAAGTTTTATAACTACCACGGGGGAAAGTTAGTCCGAAGAGGTCCTAACCCTTTAAGTAGTTATGATTCCATTATAAGAAGTTCACGAATCATAGTATACTTTGTTTAATATCTTTTTGCAATAATGTTTTTGTCGAACGCAGGCAAAAATCGTTTGTACCATGAAGAGGGCCCAACCCGGTTAAATAAAAGCTCCACATAGCATGATTTTCAGTCTCAATAGGATAGAACCTTTAGCTGGATTAAGCAAAAAACGGACCATCCATATCATAATAAAGCTAAACGTATCCCATAAAAAAAGAGGCTGACTTTATAGGCCGCCCCCTCTCCTAAGCACAAAAAGGGAGCCTGGCCCAGTCAACCCCTGTAAAACAACAGTTTTTAGCTGGAAAACATATGCGAAGCTATGGTGCATCTTGTTAAACACGAAAACTAGCTTTTTTCAGTTTTTATGGTTCAACCAATTTTCATTTCAGCTTTTTTTTCCATTTCTTGCGCGACAAAAGTGGCCAACTCCACTACACGGCAGGAATAACCCCATTCATTGTCATACCAAGCCAACACTTTTGCCTTTTTTCCGCCGATGACGATCGTGGATAATCCATCGATTATGGCAGAACGTGAATCGGTATTAAAATCGATGGAAACAAGCGGTTCGGTAGTGAATCCAAGTTTTCCTTTTAAAGGACCTTGGCTGGCGGCAATAAACGCTTGATTAATTTCATCGGCCGTAACTTCCCGGCGCAAATCCACTACTAAATCCACTAAAGACACGTTCGGAGTCGGCACGCGCAGCGCCATCCCATGCAGCTTTCCTTTCAATTGCGGCAGCACAAGCGCCAACGCTTTAGCCGCCCCTGTCGTTGTTGGTATGATGGACTGGCCGCAGCTGCGGGCTCTTCGCAAATCTTTATGAGGATTATCAATATTCTTTTGGTCATTTGTATAAGCATGAACGGTTGTCATCAACCCGTTTTCGATGCCGAATTCTTCATCCAGCACTTTCGCTACCGGTGCCAGACAGTTGGTTGTACAGGAAGCATTGGAAATAATATGATGCTTTTCTATGTTTAAATCGCTTTCATTTACGCCCATCACAATCGTAACATCCTCATTTTTGCCAGGAGCCGTCAAAATCACTTTTTTCGCTCCGGCCTCAAGATGAAGAGACGCTTTTTCACGGGCATTAAATTTACCAGTTGCTTCAATCACGATATCTATTTGAAGATCTCCCCAAGGAAGCTCTGCTGGATTTCGGTTGTTTAATAATTGAATTTTTTTGTTGTTGACAATAATGGCGTTGTCTTCTGCTTCGACCTCTCCTTCAAACTTTCCATGATTGGAGTCATATTTAATGAGATGAGCTAATGTTGCAGCAGGGTAGCTTGCATTAATGGCTACAATATCTAATTTTTCTTCTAAAATGGCTCTACGAAAAACCATCCTTCCTATGCGGCCAAAACCATTGATTGCTATTCTCGCCTTCATCATTCCGGCTCCTCCTATATGTTATACTTTTAAGAGAATTGACTAAAATTAGTATAACACATTTCACCTTTAATGGAATGGTCATTTTACATATTTTTCGAGAATTCTTTTTTATACCATTTTAAAAATACGTGATGCTGCAAAACAAAAAAGGCTGTCCAATCTTAATTCAGACATTTTATTTAAGGGCGAAGGCCCCATTTTTCGATGATCTGTTCTAACTGTTGTTTTGTCTCGGCAATGGTTCCGTTGTTATGGATGACTGCATCCGCTTTTTTTACTTTTTCTTCAAGAGGCATTTGTGCCGAGATTCGAATCTCGGCATCCTCTTTATCTAAACCGTTTCGTTTCATCAGTCGTTCGAGCTGTATGCTTCCATCCACATAAACAACGATCGTTTTATCCACCATCCATGTCAGTCCGCTTTCAAAAAGAAGTGGAATGTCAAGAATAACCGTTTGTTTTCCATCCCGAATGGCCTGCTCTTTCTCCAAAAGCATTTGTTTGCGGACAGCCGGATGTACAATTGAATTAAGTTGAAGTCTTTTTTGCTCGTTGCGAAACACGAGATCGCCGAGCTTACGTCGGTTAATTTCCCCATTTTCCAATAGAATTTCTTTTCCGAATGCATTCACAATTTTGTTGTAAGCTTCTTCTCCAGGCTGAACGACAATCTTTGCGGCTGCATCGGCATCAATCACTGTATAGCCTTTTTCTTTCAAAAGGCTTGAAACCGTGCTTTTTCCGCTGGCGATGCCGCCCGTTAAACCGATGATGTGAGCCATCAACGTCCCCCTTTTCCATTCTTGTAACGTATGAAATAATGTGGATATCTTTTAACCAATTTTCCAAAATCCAATTAACATTAACAGCAGCCCGGGGAGAAACGCCAATCTTTGTACCCATCGCCTTTTGGCGAACACTGTCCCCATCTTCAGCCCAGCTGAAACGAATACTAGACTCATAATGGCAACCGATGCGGATAATAAAACGGGAGAATAGCCGAGCATGGCTGCTCCCAATCCGGCGCCGAAAGCATCAAGGGATAAGGCTATTCCAAGCATGACCGCTTCCAAACCAGTAATCGTTCCTGATTGATCAAAATCCGCTTTTGTCGGCGTCTTCAAAATATTAATCACTAAACCAATGGACTTTAATTCCAGCTTAAAAATCGTCTTTTCATGAGGAAGTTCTTCTTCCACATTTTGATGGCTGAGAAAAAGCGGAAAAAGTGCCCACGCTCCCAAACCAATCAAAATAATACCACCAATCAGCGATGCTGAATGAGGGGACAATATCTCGCCGAATAAGCGGCCAATCATCATGGCCGCCAACAAAGCCGCAGCTGAACAGCAAGAAAGAATCACGACAGACTTTAAAGGGAGTTTCATTTGTTTGATGCCATAGGCCATTCCAGTACTGAAATTATCAAGACTAACCGCAAACGCAAGTAAGAGTAAAGAAATAAATGATCCCATTGTGTAAGCTCCTTCCTATCTGCCTGAAAACAATATATGGAAGGAGCTTGCCCATTGTTCATTCGTTTTTACAAACGGCAAGCCATGTCAATGCTGGCAGTTCAAACAAAGATGCGTACTTCGGCCAGCGACTTTTATTTTTTCGATAGGACGCCCACAAATCCGGCAAGGCTCCCCTTTTCTTGCGTACACGAACAGCTGCAGCTGGTACATCCCTTTCTCCCCTTGGGAATTCACATACGAGCGGACCGTGCTTCCGCCTTTATCGATGGCTTCTTTCAACGTAGCGATGATCTCCACTCTCAGCTTTTCTATTTCCTCGTCATTCAAATCCTGTGCTGTCCGCTCCGGATGAATCCCGGAGCGAAACAACACCTCATCGACATAAATATTGCCTAGTCCAACTACCACTTTTTGATCTAGCAGGACTGCTTTAATCAATCTAGTAGTTTTTTTAAGCTCTTCTTTCAAAAAGTTGTATGTGAATTCATCAGAAAAAGGCTCCGGCCCTAATTGGGATAAAGGCGGATGAAAAAGCTCTTCCCCCTTTAAAAACAAATGAAACGTTCCAAATTTCCGCACATCTCTATACAACAGGTGCGTACCGTCAATAAAGTGGAACACTAAATGTATATGCGGATCCAGCTTCATCTCCTCTTCCACGCGGTAGCGTCCTTCCATCCGCAAGTGCGATACAACGGAATAGTCATCAAAATAGAAAATCAAGAATTTTCCTCGTCTCGATATATCATGAATCGTTTGTCCATTCAACGTTTTTCGAAAAGTGTCTGCGTCTGTGTTTTGAATCATTTTCGGCCAACGGATCGTGATGTCTTTTATCGTTTTCCCTTTTGTTAAAGGAAGCAATGTTCGCCTAATGATTTCTACTTCTGGCATTTCAGGCAAAAACCTATCACCTCCTAGCCAGCCTATTTAGCATCATACCACGTGGGGCCGTATGCATAATCCACTTTCAGCGGCACTTTCAATTCAACCGCATGTTCCATTACATCTGGCACTATTTTTTTCATCGTTTCTATCTCATCGGGAGGAACTTCAAAAATCAGTTCATCATGCACTTGAAGAAGCATTCTCGATTTCAGCTGTTCTTTCTCCAATCGTTCCGCCATATCGATCATTGCTTTTTTGATAATATCAGCGGCGCTTCCTTGTATGGGTGTATTCATAGCCGTCCGTTCCGCAAAGCTCCGTACATTGAAATTACGGCTTGTAATTTCCGGCAAATATCGTCTTCTATGAAGCAAAGTAGTTACATAACCCTTTCGTTTCGCTTCTCGAACAATCTCATCCATATATTCTTTTACATCCGGATAAGAGGCAAAATAACGTTCAATAAATTGACCGGCTTCCTTTCTCGTAATCCCTAAATTTTGTGACAGTCCATAATCGCTGATCCCATAAACAATCCCAAAATTGACGGCTTTCGCCTGTCTCCTCATATTGGATGTCACTTCTTCTTTTTGTACATGAAATACATCCATTGCCGTTTTGGTGTGGATATCCATATCCTCTTGGAATGCTTGAATGAGTTTTTGATCACCGGATATATGGGCAAGAACCCGCAATTCAATTTGAGAATAATCCGCTGAAAAGATGACCCAATCCTTTTCAGAAGGGACAAAAGCTTGGCGGATTTTCCTTCCTTCTTCGAGTCTAATCGGGATGTTTTGCAAATTAGGGTCAGCAGAGCTCAGTCTGCCTGTCTGTGTAAGCGCCTGATTAAAGCGTGTATGCACTTTATGAGTGTCTTGGTGAACCACCTTTAACAGCCCATCTATATAAGTGGATTGCAATTTTCCTAGCTGGCGATACTCCAAAATGTAGCGAACAATTTCATGACTGCTTTCCAATTTTTCCAATACATCGGCGGATGTTGAATAACCAGTTTTGGTTTTCTTGATTACCGGCAGCCCCATTTTTTCAAATAAAATATGTCCTAATTGTTTAGGAGAGTTAATATTAAACTCTTGTCCAGCCAATTCAAAGATTTCTTTCTCGATTTCCTGAAGCCTGTTGTAAAGTTCATCTCCCATTTCTTTCAACCGGTCCACATCCACCTTCACACCTGTCCATTCCATATCGGCAAGAATCAAGGCAAGCGGCATTTCCAGATCATAAAACAGAGAGAGTTGATCATTTTCCTTCAGAACATCTCGACATGTTTCCGCCAATTTCGCAAGCCCTGCCGCTTTTCTTGCAATATGCTCCTCATAAATATCTCTGTCCGGGAGCTTTAATTTCGCCCCTTTTCCATAGACCGCTTCGTCGGATTCAACCTCATGAAAACCATGAAGCTTGGCCACATCGGCAAAATCGGAAGGGGATTCCGATGGGTTAATCAAATAAGAAGCAAGCAGTAAATCAAATTCAATTCCTTTCAGCTCAATTCCATGCCTCCTCAAGGCAATGACTGTGCGTTTAGCGTCAAACACCGTTTTTATTTTCGTTTCGTCTTCAGCCCAGTTTTTAAAATTAGGAGATTGTAAGGCTTTCTCTTGCGGCAAATAAAAAATTCCTTTTTCATTTTGAACAGCCATCCCAACAATGTCGCTAGTGAAATAATTTTCATCAATCATTTCTAAATAAAAGGAATTTTCTTGTGCGAATACATCCTCCGTGATCTCTTCGACAATTTGAAATTCCAATTTTTCTAATAGTTTCGCTTCTGTTTCCTGTGTTTGATCGATTTTCTCCAACAAAGACTGGAATCCAAGTTCCTTATAAATACTCTGAACTTTTTCCCAGTCAGGTCCTTGATATTCAAGTTCGTCAACTGTTATTCCTAAAGGAGCGTCTCTTTTAATGGTTGCTAGTTCTTTGCTCATTAAAGCTTGTTGTTTATGTTCTTGAAGGCGTTCTTTAAGCTTTTTGCCGCTGATTTCATCAATGGCACTGACTACCCCTTCAACAGTTTCAAACTCTTTTAACAGTTTAATCGCTGTTTTTTCGCCGATTCCAGGGACTCCAGGAATATTATCTGACGAATCTCCCATTAGACCTTTCATGTCGATAATTTGTCGAGGGGTGAGGCCATATTTTTCTTTTACATGCTCTGGAGTGTACTCTTCAATATCGGTAATTCCTTTTCGGCTGAGACAAACCGTCGTTTTCTCTGAAGCCAGTTGGGTCAAATCTTTGTCCCCGCTGTAAATTTTGATTTCAAAATCTTTTTCTTCCGCTTCTAACGAAAGCGTCCCAATAATATCATCCGCTTCATAATTTTCTAGTTCAAATTGCGGAATGTGAAAAGACTTTAATAATTCGCGGATAAATGGAAATTGCTCCGACAGTTCCGGAGGCGTCTTTTGCCTTCCGCCCTTATATTCCTTGAACGTTTCATGGCGAAAAGTCGTTTTGCCGGCATCAAATGCCACCAGCATATGAGTCGGCTTTTCTTCCTTTAATATTTTATTCAGCATCATCGTAAAGCCGTAAATTGCATTTGTATGAATGCCTTTTTCATTATTTAATAATGGAAGGGCAAAAAAGGCACGATATGCAATGTTGTTTCCATCTATTAAAATTAGTTTCTTCTTCACTAGGCAACCTCCCTTTGTCATCTCCTAATTGTTATTCTACCATGCAAAGAACAGAAAAGAAAAAAGCGGTTTTCTACCCGCTTTTTTTCTTCATGGAGGCCCCAAAAGTGCTATATCTCATGGATTGCCAAGGACGTTTCACCAATGTCAATGGGCTATTCTATATGACTAAAGAGCAAACAGCTTGTTTTCCAATGGATTCAAAGAGTGGATTAAGCGGAGAAATATAGTCAGAAGGCGATAAAGCGGCCATCCATCCTTTTTATGATCTTTATGATTTTTATAGTTGTTTAGCTTATTCTTTTATTTTGGCTCTTCAAATTTATAGCCGATTCCTCTGATGGTTTTAATATATTGGGGTTTTTTCGTATTTTTTTCAATTTTTTCGCGTAAATGGCTAATATGAACATCCACAATCCGTGTATCACCAGCAAAATCATAATTCCAAACCGCATTTAGAAGCTGGTCTCTTGATAAAACGCGGCCTTTGTTTTTGATTAAGTATAAGAGCAATTCAAACTCTTTTGGCGTCAATTCTAAAAGTTGATCTTTATAATAAGCCTCATAAAGATTTTGATAAATGGTCACATCGCCAACTTGCAGAAAATCAGGCTCTTGCGACTGTTCACTTTGAGGTTCCGCAAGAAATTGCTGTCTCCTTAAAATCGCTTTCACCCTAGCCATTAATTCACGAGGGCTAAATGGCTTCGTCATATAATCATCAGCACCAAGTTCCAATCCAAGAACTTTATCGACTTCTTCATCTTTGGCGGTCAACATCAAAATGGGAATCATGATTTTTTGCTGTCGAAGTTGCTTGCAAACCTCCATGCCATCTAATTTCGGGAGCATCCAGTCCAGTATAATCAAATCTGGTTTTTCGTTAAATACTTTTTGCAAAGCCTCTTCACCGTCATACGCAGAAGTGGTTTGAAACCCCGCTTGCTCTAAATTATACTGGATCAATGTAACAATGGATGATTCATCATCGACAATCAGAATGTTTTTTTTCATTGAAATGTATCCCGCCCTTTTTCATTTTTGTCTCTTCTCTTCCATTATATAAGGTATCGTTCCTTGTCAAAAGCCCTTTTCACTTATTTGCAAGGGATAAAGGGATTTATAAAAACGGGCGATGAAAAAAGCTCTACAAAAACGATTCGGTAAACAATCGCTTCATAGAGCTTTTCCTAACGAAATATTATACTAAAGCGGACATTACGTTGCGTACGGAATCAGCGGATTTAGCTAATGCGGCTTTTTCTTCATCCGTCAGTTCCAATTCGATGACCTTTTCAATTCCATTTGCGCCAAGAATAGTTGGAACACCAAGATAGATTCCTTCAAATCCGTATTCTCCTTCCAAATAAGCAATCGCTGGAAGGATGCGGCGCTGGTCTTTTACAATAGCTTCTGCCATTTCCACTAAGGAAGCTGCAGGTGCATAATAAGCAGAGCCATTGCCAAGAAGATTGACAATTTCACCGCCACCTTTGCGAGTGCGTTCCACAATGGCATCTAAGCGATCTTGGGGAATTAATTTTTCAAGCGGAATTCCTCCTGCATAAGAGTAGCGGACAAGCGGAACCATATCGTCGCCGTGACCGCCAAGTACAAAACCAGTAACATCTTTAACGGAAACATTTAATTCTTGTGCGACAAAAGTACGGAAACGAGCGGTGTCGAGCACTCCGGATTGGCCAATGACACGGTTTTTAGGGAATCCAGATTCTTTATAAACCGTATAAGTCATGGCATCGACAGGATTTGTCAGCACAATAATAAAGCAGTTGGGAGAATATTTGACAATTTCTTTCGTAACCGCTTTTATTACCTTTTGATTTGTTTGGACAAGGTCATCGCGGCTCATGCCTGGCTTGCGGGCAATACCTGCCGTGATCACAACAACATCCGAATCTTTTGTGTCCTCATAATTGGAGGTGCCTGTAATGTTAGCATCAAAACCCTGTACTGGACTAGCTTCCAGCATATCTAATGCTTTCCCTTTTGTAGGGCTTTCTAAGTTCGGAATGTCGACTAGAACAACATCTCCAAGCTCTTTTTGGGCTAGTAAAAATGCGGTAGTTGCTCCTGTAAAACCTGCACCGATTACAGAGATTTTTTTACGCTTCAGCGTCATAAGCAGCCCCTCCTTATTTTTTATAAATGTAAAGAAGCTGGCTCTCCAATCAAGAGCCGGCTTCTATCCAACAAAAGAACATTATTCCATGTTTGCAATTAATTGTGATCCAAATTCGGATGTTTTGACTTCTTTAGCCCCTTCCATCAAACGGGCAAAGTCATATGTGACTACTTTGGAAGCAATGGTCTTTTCCATCGATTTGACAATTAAGTTTGCTGCTTCATTCCATCCTAAATGTTCAAGCATTAATACACCGGACAAAATAACGGATGATGGGTTCACTTTATCCAAGTTGGCATATTTTGGAGCAGTGCCATGTGTTGCTTCAAAAATAGCATGTCCCGTTTCATAGTTAATATTAGCACCTGGAGCAATTCCAATTCCGCCCACTTGAGCAGCAAGAGCGTCAGAAATGTAGTCTCCATTTAAATTCATCGTAGCCACTACATCAAATTCACGAGGACGCGTTAAGATTTGTTGCAAGAAAATGTCTGCAATTGCATCTTTAATAATAATTTTCCCAGCTGCTTCCGCCTCTTGTTGAGCTTTGTTGGCAGCTTCTGTTCCTTTTTCTTCTTTGATGCGGTCATATTGAGCCCATGTGAATACTTTATCGCCGAACTCTTCTTCCGCTAATTCGTATCCCCAATTTTTGAAGGCTCCTTCTGTGAATTTCATAATATTTCCTTTATGTACTAACGTAACAGATTTTCTGCCTTCTTTAATCGCATAGTTAATAGCCGCTCTTATAAGACGCTTAGATCCTTCTTCCGAAACGGGTTTAATGCCGATTCCAGAAGTTTCTGGGAAGCGGATTTTTTTGACGCCCATTTCATTTTGAAGAAAATCAATGACTTTTTTCACTTCAGGAGTGCCTTTTTGATATTCAATTCCAGCGTAAATATCTTCCGTATTTTCACGGAAAATGACCATATCGGTATCTTGTGGACGTTTTACTGGTGAAGGTACTCCTTCAAAATAACGTACTGGACGCAGGCATACAAAAAGATCGAGTTCTTGACGCAAAGCAACATTTAAAGAACGAATTCCCCCGCCTACTGGAGTCGTTAAAGGCCCTTTAATCGCAATTAAATAATCACGAATGACATCCAATGTTTCTTGCGGAAGCCAGTCACCTGTTTTATTGAAAGCTTTTTCGCCAGCATACACTTCTTTCCAGACGATTTTTCTTTCACCTTTATAGGCTTTTTCTACCGCTGCATCTAAAACGCGTGAAGCTGCCCTCCAAATATCAGGGCCCGTACCATCCCCTTCAATAAACGGAATAATTGGATTGTTAGGTACGTTTAAGACTCCGTTTTGCACTGTGATTTTTTCGCCTTGTGACATGTTCTTATACCTCCAATTTCAGAATCAAAGGTTAGAAGCCATCGGCATCTAACCTTTGTGCAACTATTCTTAGTACACCAATAATTCACGCATTTGTAAAGAATAGATTTACAAACTCGCTTTTTGCGCTGGCAAGCGCTGTCAACAGTTCATGATCGTTATCACCCTCAAATAAAGGCTTTTTATTAACGATCTTCAAGTGGTACATACACTTGTTTGGATGGGCCAACGTATTCTGCACGCGGACGAATTAAGCGGTTGTTTTCATATTGTTCTAAAATATGAGCAAGCCATCCTGAAACGCGGCTAACAGCAAAGATTGGCGTGAAAAGATCATGATCGATTCCCAAGCTGTGGTAAACGGATGCAGAATAGAAATCGACATTCGGCGGCAAACCTTTTTCTGACGTGACAATTTCTTCAATTCGAGTAGAAATTTCAAACCATTTCGGTTCTCCTCTGAGAGCTGTTAATTTTCGAGACATTTCTTTTAAATGTTTTGCACGAGGATCACCTTTTCGGTATACTCTATGGCCAAATCCCATAATCTTTTCTTTGTTGTCCAATTTTTTCCGAATGTATGGTTCCACGTTTTCAACGGAATCGATTTCCGTCAGCATTTTCATTACTTGTTCATTTGCACCGCCATGAAGAGGTCCTTTTAACGCTCCGATAGCTGAGGTAATGCCAGAATAAATATCTGATAACGTGGCGACACATACACGAGCGGTAAAAGTAGAAGCGTTCAATTCATGATCGGCATGTAAGATCAACGCTTTGTTAAATGCTTCTTCTTCAATGCTTTCCGGTTCTTTTCCATTTAGCATATAAAGAAAATTCGCTGCAAAGCTTAAATTTTTGTTTGGCGCAATTGGTTCAAGCCCTTTACGAATGCGGGCAAAGGTGGTTACCAATGCAGGCATTTTCGCTTGCAGGCGGATTGCTTTGCGATAATTCGCTTCATCGCTCATATCGTCCGCTTCTTCGTCATACAATCCTAAAAAAGAAACTGCCGTGCGAAGTGCGGCCATCGGATGAACTTTATCAATTGGATACATTTTAAAATGGTCAATAATTTCTTGAGGAATTTCGTAGTTTTCAGAAAGCTGATTTTTTAATTCAACTAATTCCGCTTTTGTCGGCAAACGGCGATGCCACAGCAGATATATCACTTCTTCAAACGAAGCATTTTCCGCTAAGTCATCAATGTTATAACCCACATATGTAAGGGTATCATCAATAATAGAACTTACCGAAGTAGTGGCAGCAACTACTCCTTCAAGACCACGAGTTGCAGTCATACAAATCTCTCCTTTGTCTTAAATTTCCCCATTACCCACTTTTTTGTAAATAATGAAAAAATAGCAAAAAAATTTACCTGAGCAATTGCTCAACTTGTGGACAGGTTCCTTTCTATTCAATTCAAACTAAAGGATGCGCTTTCACGTCTTATTATAACTAATTATCTGACTTTTGTGAACCAAAAGCGATTAAAATTAAAAAAATTATTTTTTTAGAAAAATGACTTTTTTATTAAAAATAATCGAACATTTTTTAATGAAAAAAACTAAAGACTCTCATCGCCATATAAGCGATTCCTGCCCCAATAAGGGGTCCGACAGCCACTCCTTTAAAGAAAGCAATCGAAAGCACCGTCCCAAAAACAAGTGACGTCGTGATATGAGGAGATTCGGCCAATAAAGCGACTCCATGCTTTCCTAAAATCGCAACGATTATACCGGAAACTAAAGCGATCCAAGCATAGGGCGATTTCAAAGAATCCGTTAAATCTCTAAAACCAATCTCGCCTGTTGCAATAGGCACAAGGACAGCCACTGTAATAATGGTTACACCCCAATTGATCCCTTTTGAACGGATCAATGAAAAAATGTTATCATCGGTACCGATGACTTTTAAAACGAATAGTATGGCTATCGCTATCATTAAAGACTGGTTTTTGGAAATAAAACTGATAGCTAAAAGCAGCAGCAAAAATATAAGGGATTGTGACATTATGACTCATTCCTTTCTTTAAAATTTCAATCAGCATAAGTTTTTCATGTTCCTATTGAATAGGTTTTGATTTGACATAATCTTCCTCACATAAATGGACTATCATTCATGAAAATCATCCGCTGGCCCTTAAATGATCCTAACATGGCCATTATGCTGCAAGGAAAGATAAGGCTTTTATTCTCACTAGCGAACTGCTACAATACAATTAGATTGTGACATCTTCATATATAAGGAGAGAATAGTCGATTGAATCCTGAAAAGCTATATCGTATTCTACGCTTTTTTATTGTGGTTGGAACTGTTTTGCTTTTGTTGTACGCACTCTTTGTCGTGTCAAAAGTAACCTATCCGTTCATTATTGCACTGGCGATCGCTTTTTTGATCAACCCACTCGTGAATGTTCTCGAGAAGCGCTTAAAGTTCCCAAGACCTGTTGCGGTGATTGCCTCGATCCTTATTATTTTTGGAATTTTTATCGGTATAATTTCTTTACTGATTACAGAAATTGTGGCGGGTGCGAATTATCTGGCAAACGTAGTCCCAAAACAAGTGGAAACGATTGTCAAATACACGGAAAATTTTATTGCCAGCCAAATCATTCCGTTTTATGAACAAGCCTCAAGGCTGTTCAAAAATTTGGACGCTAACCAACAGGAAACCATTTTAAGCAATATTCAAAATGCCGGCCAAAAAATTGCCACAAATGCCGGGGAGTTTTTAAAAAATTTCTTCTTAAAGCTTCCTGATTTAATTTCTTGGATTCCTAATGCTGCTACTGTTTTAATCTTTTCATTACTAGCCACTTTTTTTATAAGCAAAGATTGGGACCGCCTAAAAGGTCGATTTGGAAAATATATGCCAAATAAAGCACGTTCAAGCAGTGAACAGGTATTTGTGGACCTCAAAAAAGCACTTTTTGGTTTTATCCGCGCTCAACTCACACTCATTTCGATGACCGCTGTGATCGTATTGATTGGACTTCTTATTTTGAGAGTTAAATACGCCATTACGATTGCTTTAGTTACTGGACTTGTGGATCTTATGCCTTACCTTGGAACCGGAGTGGTGTTTGTCCCGTGGATTATTTATGAATTCATTTCCGGGGAAGTTTCGCTTGGAATTGGTCTTTCGGTTCTTTATGTAATCGTCATTGCCCAGCGCCAATTTATGGAACCAAAAGTGCTTTCTTCCAGCATCGGCTTGGATCCTTTAGCCACATTGATCGCATTATTTGTCGGCTTTAAAGTCGTCGGGTTTTTTGGCCTCATTCTAGGACCGGTCGTTCTTGTCATCTTCAAGACTCTCCACCAAGCCAATGTATTTCAAGATTTATGGAACTATATCATGAAAGGAAGTTCGACAGACAAAAATGTCAGCTGAAAAAGCTGACATTTTTGTTTTTAACATAATCATCCATCTTCCTGATTCGATTTCAAAATTTTCCTGATAAAGAAGCACATCTTTTTTTGCCAATAATAATGAAGCGTTCCTCGATGAATGAGAGATTCATGATTCTACTAAAGACTCCAAACGAAAAACCTTCTTGTTGAAATCCTATGTTCATCTTGTATTTATCCCTTTTGGTCATAAGAATCTAGGGAGCTAGCTTCTTATACGCTAGAGTACGCTGGCATGTCCGTTATAAATTACACCGCATGCAGCATCAACGGTGACTTCCTGTCCTTCTTTCAGATTTTTCATGGCATCTTCTACTCCAACTATGACTGGAATTCCTAAATTCAATCCTACAACAGCCCCGTGGCTAGTTAATCCGTCTTCTTCTGTTACAAGGGCTGCACATTTTTCAATGGCTGGAACCATGTCTTTATCTGTTCCTATTGTGACTAAAATCGAATCCTCTTGCACTTTTTCTAATGCTTCTTTTGCATTTTTGGCGATGACTACTTTCCCTACAGCCGATTTTCTCCCAATTCCTTGTCCTTTTGCAAGGATATCTCCCACGACATGGATTTTCATTAAATTGGTCGTACCGGATTCACCAACAGGAACTCCAGCCGTAATCACAACGAAGTCTCCTTGTTTGACCATGCCAGAATTTAATCCTGCGAGAACAGCCAGCTCCAACATTTCATCGGTGGATTCAGCTGCTTTGCTTTTTTGCGGATATACCCCCCATACAAGCGCAAGGCGGCGGCAAACTTGCTCATTAGAAGTAACAGCAATAATCGGTGCTTTCGTTCTGTAGCGTGAAATCATTTTTGCCGTATGGCCGCTTACAGTTGGTGCGATAATCGCATGAACATCTAAATGAAGAGCCGTATAGGCAACGGACTGGCCAATGGCATTTGTCATATTATGTCCTATGTTCCTGCTTCTATCGGCCAATATGGCAGGATAATTCAGCGCCTTTTCCACACGGGAAGCAATTCGATGCATCGTTTGTACAGCCTCAAGCGGATACGCTCCTGCTGCTGTTTCTCCTGATAACATGATCGCATCGGTCCCATCAAAGATGGCATTTGCCACATCACTCGCTTCTGCACGGGTCGGACGCGGATTTCTTTGCATGGAATCCAGCATCTGTGTCGCGGTAATGACCGGTTTCCCCATTTCATTGCATTTTTTGATCAGTTCTTTTTGAACGAGCGGAACCTCTTCAGCTGGAATTTCTACACCCAAATCGCCTCTTGCTACCATTAGCCCATCTGATACTTCCAAGATTTCATCAATGTTATCAACCCCCTCTTGGTTTTCGATTTTAGGAATGATTTGGATGTGTGTAGCATTATATTCCTCAAGAATTTGGCGAATTTCTAATACATCGGATGCCCGCCTAACAAAAGAAGCAGCAATGAAATCAATTCCCTGCTGGATTCCAAAAATGATGTCTTTTGCATCCTTTTCGGTCATTCCAGGCAAATTAACGGAAACACCGGGAACATTTACTCCTTTTTTATTCTTAAGGATACCGCTGTTCAATACTTTCGTATGAATTTCCCCATTTTCTTTGTCGATTGAAACGATTTCCAATCCGATCAAACCGTCATCCAGCAAGATTTTCGATCCGAGTTGTACATCATCGATTAAGTTTGGGTAAGTGACCGAAATTTTTTCTGCCGTGCCTGTTACTTCTTTCATAGAAACAATCACATTAGTGCCTTTTTTCAGCTCGACGGCACCGTTTTCCATATTATGTGTGCGAATTTCCGGTCCTTTTGTATCTAGCAAAATGGCTACGGTTTTGCCGGTTTGTCTGGCAGCCTCACGAATATTTCGAATTCGAACAGCATGTTCTTCATGATCTCCATGAGAGAAATTTAATCGCGCGACATTCATCCCGGCTTCCATTAATTTTGTCAACATTTCTACGCTTTCGCTTGCTGGCCCAATCGTACATACAATTTTCGTTTTTCTCATGGTTTCCCACCCCATATCAAAAAATTAAATAGAAAGTTCTTTTGAAAGCTTGTACATGCTTAAGTCCAATTGATGCTTTTTGCCAAGTGCTTCTATAATGTCATAGTCGACAATTTGATTTTTTTCAATACCGACAGCTCGTCCGCCTTTTCTTTCGATCAACAATTCCACTGCTCTTGCTCCTAGGCGGCTTGCCAGCACCCGGTCTGTGGCTGTTGGCGACCCCCCACGCTGAATGTGTCCGAGCACGGAAACCCTAACTTCTATATCACACTCTTTTTGTATCAATTCCGCAAACTCAGTCCCGCTCATAACACCTTCCGCTACAATGATAATACTGTGCTTCTTGTCGCGTTCCTGCCCACTCTTTAACCGTTCGATAATTTCTTGGAGATCAAAAGGTTCTTCCGGGATCACAATCGTTTCAGCTCCGCCAGCCAATCCAGACCACAATGCTAAATCACCAGCATTTCTTCCCATGACCTCAATAATAAAAGTTCTTTCATGGGAACTTGCTGTATCTCTGATTTTGTCAATGGCATCAATCACCGTATTGAGAGCTGTGTCAAATCCGATCGTAAATTCTGTCCCTGGTATGTCATTATCGATCGTACCTGGAACGCCGATGCAAGGAAAGCCAAGTTCCGTTAAAGCTTTTGCCCCCCGGTAAGAACCGTCTCCGCCAATCACGACCAATCCATCGATTCCTTGTTTTCTTAACTGCTCCACCCCTTTTTTCTGGCCTTCCGGAGTTTTAAATTCTGGGCAGCGTGCTGAGCGCAAAATCGTTCCTCCGCGATGAACAATATCGCCAACAGAACCTAATTCGAGTTTTTCAATATGTCCGTTAATTAAACCACTATAGCCTTGGTATATCCCATAAACTTCTAAATTATGATAAATTCCTTTCCTTACGACCGCCCGAATAGCGGCATTCATCCCTGGAGCATCTCCCCCGCTTGTTAAAACGCCGATTCTTTTCATCATCATCACCTCTACGAAATGTAATATGTACTGACATTCATTTTTTTCTGTTTTCTCGATCTGCTTAAGAGCATTGCACGAGGCTATGCTATTTCTAATACTGTCAGCAATATCCCCTTTTAAAATACCACGAAGGAAAGGTGTTCACAACATACCTAACAATCCTTTCAAAAAGACGAAATTGTCGGTGAACTGGAAACGTTTTTTGTCTTTTCTCTGAAAAACAGAAAATCATTCCCATTTCTTTTCTAAGGAAACATACTTTTCTTGTGAAAATGTGTGGGGTACTTTTACATTTTGGAAATAAAAAATAGAAAAAGGAAAAGACTGAATATTCTCTCTAAATGAAGAAAATTTCCAGAAACAAATCATGACGCCAATCATAGCGGTCACAAACGAATGGCCGATTATAGAAAGGTTCATTTTTTTTTGGGTGATACCAAAGGGAAAATCCATGTATGGGCTAATACGAGAAGACGCGCCCCGTCAAAAACGAGGCGCGTTATTCATGGGTTCCTATAAATTCATTTAAAACGGTATACTCGCCAATGGCTCTATATTTCTCGTAGCGCTGGTTCACTATTTCTTCCTCGCTTAACGAAATGAGCTGTTTTAAAGAGCGTTTCAACACTTCGTCAATATATTCAGCTTGCTTCTTAGGGTCGCGATGTGCGCCGCCGCGCACTTCTTTAATCACATCATCAATGACCCCCAATTCTTTCAAGTCCGGAGCTGTGATTTTCATTGTTTCGGCAGCCAATTTGGCTTTTGAGGCATCTTTCCATAAAAGCGCTGCTGCTCCTTCAGGTGAGATGACTGAATAAGTAGAGTTCTCAAGCATATACAAGTGATTGCCCATTCCTAAAGCTAGAGCGCCGCCGCTTCCGCCTTCACCGATCACGATGCAGACAATTGGCACTTTTAAGCCGGACATTTCAAACAAATTTCTGGCTATTGCTTCACTTTGTCCTCGTTCTTCAGCCGCTTTACCCGGATATGCTCCTTTTGTATCAATAAAACAAATGATGGGGCGGTGAAATTTCTCCGCTTGCTTCATAAGCCGAAGAGCCTTTCGGTATCCTTCTGGATGAGGCATGCCAAAGTTGCGGCGGATGTTTTCTTTCGTATCCTTTCCGCGCTGGTGTCCAATTACCGTAACCGGCAGGCCGTAATATTTGGCGACTCCGCCAACAATGGCTTCGTCTTCCCCAAAAAGGCGATCTCCGTGAAGCTCAATAAAATCTGTCAATAAATGTTCAATGTAATCAAGGGTAGTCGGCCGCTCTGGGTGTCTGGCCATTTGCACACGATCCCAAGGTTTTAAATTGTCATAAATATGCTTTTCCAATTTTTCCAGACGATTCTCCAATGTTTCAATTTCATCCGATAAATCCACATCTGATTTGGCTGTGAATTCTTTCAACTCTGCAATTTTTTCCCTTAGTTCAATAATCGGCTTTTCAAATTCAAGATTGTTTACCACGCCAGCTCACCCCTCGGCTGATGAATATCTAAAAGGACCGTTAATTTATCCTTCAGTTCATTTCTTGGAATCACGTCATCCAGTTGCCCATGTTTCAACAGAAACTCCGCCGTTTGAAAATCTTCCGGAAGCTCTTCCCGAATGGTTTGTTCAATAATTCGGCGCCCGGCAAAACCAATCAGTGCACCTGGTTCCGCAAAATTATAATCTCCCAAGGAAGCGAAACTAGCAGAAACCCCTCCTGTTGTTGGATGAGTCATCACGGAAATGAAAAGCCCTCCGTTGTCACTGAATCGTTTCAAAGCGGAACTCGTTTTCGCCATTTGCATAAGAGATACGATACCTTCTTGCATACGTGCACCGCCAGAAGCAGTAAAGATAATAAACGGAATCCCTAAACGACCGGCTTCTTCTACCGTTCTGACGATTTTTTCCCCAACCACGGATCCCATGCTTCCCATGCGAAATTTAGCATCCATTACCGCAATGGCTGTCTTATATCCGTTGATTTCTCCAATCCCCGTCAAAACAGCCTCGTTTAATTTTGATTTTTGGCGGTCTTTTTCAATTTTTTCTAGGTAGTTGGGAAAGTTCAAAGGATTTTCTGTCACAAGTTCGGCATTGATTTCTGTAAAAGTTCCCTCATCAATCAACGACTCAATCCGTTCATAAGCAGACATTTGATGATGATATCCGCAATGAAGGCATATATGGAGATTTTTTTTCAACTCTTTCGTATACATAATTTTCTTGCACTGGGGGCATTTTATCATAATTCCTTCCGGTACGTCATGCTTCGGTGCATCAGAAGGAACGGTGACATATTTTCGCTTCTTTGGCTTATTAAAGAAATCTTTAATCAAGGTGAATCCTCCCTTGTTAGGCTTCGCTTCTAAAGATTGTCTCCACTTTACACAAATTTTTTTAAAAAATACGCAAAAGTTTGTCACCTTCCATTCGACAACTTTTGAATTTCTTGATAAACACGATAGCAAGCAAAGAAATCTTGTTTTTCCATTGCTTCTAAAAGCTTTAAATAATAGGGTTTGTATTTTTCAATTGTCCAATGTTGATTTTGAATGGAAGTTGCATAGTCTGAGACAATCAGCCAAATCTTTTTTAATAAATGATTTTCTCCTAAATCCAAAATAAAAGAAAAAAAGTCATATTCCGACCATTCTTCCTTTTCAAGACTTTCCCGAGCCTTTTTTATCTTTTCATGGAGAGATCGATGTTGAAGAGCCAATGACAGCCCTCCGACTTCCATGATTTCTTTTGCTTTCCTGACATCGTCTTGTATCTTTGGATCTTGCAAAATAAACATGCCAAGAAGTTCAACAAGACGATGGTCATGGAAATGACGCAAAAAAGTTCCCTCTCCCCTTCTTGTTTCAATCAATCCCAGAAGTTCGAGGGCTCTCAGCGCTTCCCGGACGGAGGAACGCCCGACGCCTAGACGTTCCGACAATTCCCGTTCAGATAGAATTTTATCTCCAGGAAGCAATCCATCTTTTTCAATCATCGTTCGAATTTCTTTTACGATTTCCACAAACTTGGATTTTGGAAGAGCGTCTTTCACAACTCGTTTCACTCACCTTTTCCAATAGCTGCTAATCTCATAGTCCGTTCATATACTTCTTTAGGATCTACGTTTCTTCTTGCTACTCCTGTTTCCATCGCCGCTTTGGCGACCGCCGCCGCTACCCGCGGTGCCACTCTCGGATTAAACGGACTAGGAATGCAATAGTTCGCATCAAGTTCTTCATCCGAAATGAGACTCGCAATGGCCTCCACTGCTGCTTGTTTCATCTTTTCATTTATATGAGTAGCTCGCACATCCAATGCTCCTCGAAAAATCCCCGGGAAAGCCAGCACATTATTCACTTGGTTGGGAAAGTCAGAGCGCCCTGTCCCGACGACCATCGCCCCAGCTTCTTTCGCTTCATTTGGCATCATTTCTGGAACAGGATTCGCCATAGCAAAAATAATCGGTTGATCGTTCATAGAACGAACCATTTCTTTTGTCAGTGCTCCGGCAACGGAAACTCCTATAAATACATCAGCGCCTTTTATCACATCTGCCAAACTTCCCTTTTTGTGCTCGTGGTTGGTGTACTTGGCTACCTCTTCTTTTACCTTATTCATGCCTTCCGGACGGCCTTCATAGATGGCTCCTTTGGAATCGCACAGGATAATGTCCCTTACACCATAATGATACAAAAGTTTAATAATCGCAATTCCAGCAGCTCCCGCACCGTTTGCCACTACTTTAATCTCTGTCATTTTTTTATTGACAATTTTAAGGGCATTCAGCAAGCCGGCAACGGTCACGATTGCGGTTCCATGTTGATCATCATGAAATACCGGAATATTGGTCTCTTTTTTCAGCCGTTCTTCAATGATAAAACAATTCGGGGCCGCAATATCTTCTAAATTAACGCCCCCAAATGTTGGCTCCAATAGCTTCACTGTCTCGACAATTTTTTCCACATCATTCGTATTTAAACAAATTGGAAAAGCATCCACACCGGCAAAACTTTTAAACAGCACTGCTTTTCCTTCCATTACGGGAAGAGCTGCCTTTGGCCCAATATTTCCTAATCCAAGAACCGCCGTGCCATCGGAAACGACGGCTACTGTGTTCCCTTTCATTGTGTAATCATAAACCGTTTCCGGCTTTTCGTAGATCTCTTTACACGGCTCAGCCACTCCAGGAGAATAGGCAAGACTTAAGTCTTTTTGATTCATAACCAGAACTTTTGCCACGGTTTCCAATTTTCCTTGATTCAACTTATGCATGTGCAAAGCTTCTTCTCTTAATGACAAAATATTCACTCCTTCATCCGTACTACGCCGGCATTCCATCGATTGGAGAAAAGGGGTTCGTCATTTGTATTCTCTCGGCTGTTGAACCGTCTCCTTCTTTTCCGCCTGGCCGTGACTTCTTTTCCAAAGCGCCATCTCCATTCTGGCAAGGCCAGCTATAAACGATAGCGCTATCGTCTGTATTGTCTAACCTTTTGTTCCATGATCTGTCCTAAATAACGAACTAGCTTTCTTATTCTTTAAACCAATGTTGTGATTCTCAAATGCATGATTTTTTGTGGTCAGACCAATTTTTAATGTCTATTTACCACTATACCATAAGTCCGTTTGTTGGAAAACTATATTCTTTTTAATACAACGTTTTCTCTTCCCAATACCGTTTTAAGCTCCGCTATGCAAGCTTCTGTCGGATTGACCCAGCGGTCCTTAAGAAGCTGAATCGTCCGATGCTCATCCTCATAATGAACCCATACTGCCGTTTCCCCTTTGTATTTTTTTAAAATGCGATACACAGCTTGAAGCGTTTCTTTCTCTTTTTTTTCTTTCGTAATTTTTAAGTAAAGGCGCTGATTCATTCTGGCGGCCAGTTCCTCCGCTTCCTTTATTCCGTATACTTTAGAGACAATCAATTGTTCATTTCCGTTTCTTTCTTCATTTGTCCCTTCCATTACGACAACGGTCCCTTTTTCGCATGTTCCGAAAAATTTACGGTAGACTTCAGGAAACAAAACAGCCTCCATTTCTCCGCTTTCATCCGAAATGCCTAAAAAGGCCATTTTTTCTCCTTTCTTCGTTCGAATCACTCGAAGTTCATGAATATAGACACCGATGATCATTTTTTTCCTTTGGCTTTTCAAATAAGCGATATCAACGACTCCAATCTTTTGAAACAATGACTTATGCACAGAGACCGGGTGGCTGGATAAATAAAGGCCAAGCACTTCTTTTTCATATTTCAGGCGCATATCATCCGGCATTGGTTTCACATCTGTATATTTAGGTTTTGGAAAAAAACTCTCATCTGCAAACAATTCGAAATGGCCGCTTTCATTTGGATCAGGCCTCATCAATTCCGCATGGTCAATGGCTGCATCCACACTCGCCAGCAGTGTCGCACGGTCTTTTCCAAAATCATCGAATGCACCCGCAAATATAAGAGATTCTATCGTCCTGCGATTCACGGCCTGCGGTGAAACACGCAGACAAAAATCAAACAAATCTTCAAACATCTTTTCCTTGCGGGCTCTTAAAATTTCCTTAACGGCGGCTGCCCCCACTCCTTTAATCGCAGCAAGACCGAAGCGAATTCCTTCTTTTTCGGCTTTGAAAAAAAATTGACTGCTCTGAATCGAAGGCCTCAAAATCTGAATTCCCATTTCTTTTGCTTCTCTCACATATTGGGCTATTTTTTTTTCGCTCCCAATCACCGATGTCAAAAGGGCGGCCATAAAGTACAACGGATAATGCGCTTTTAAATAAGCGAGCTGATAAGCGATCTTGCTGTAGGCGACCGCATGGCTGCGATTAAAACCATAATTGGCAAATCGCACAATTAAATCGTAAATTTGATCGGCCGTTTCCTTGCTGTAGCCGTTTTGAACAGCGCCCTCAATAAAATGTTTTCTTTCTTCCGCCAACACTTCTCTTTTCTTTTTCCCGACAGCTCGACGCAGCAAATCGGCTTCTCCTAAAGAAAATCCCGCCATTTTGGAAGCGATTTGCATAATTTGCTCTTGATAAATGAGAACACCATATGTTTGTTTTAAAATTCCTTCCAAGTCGGGGTGGGGATACGCGATTTTTTTCAATCCGTGCTTTCGTTCAATATAAAGGGGGATATTTTCCATTGGTCCTGGAGGATACAAGGCATTAACGGCTACAATATCTTCAAAATCGCTCGGCTTCAGCCGCATCAGCACTTTGCGCATACCTTCCGATTCCAATTGAAAAACACCCGTTGTCTGCCCCTTTCCTAGCAGTTCAAAGGTTTTGCGATCATTAAGCGGAATCTCGCTGAGATCCATTTTTTCGCCTGTCGAGTATTGAATCGACTCTAAAATTCTTTCTAAAATCGTTAAATTACGGAGTCCGAGAAAATCAATTTTCAAAAGACCTAATTCTTCTAAAATATCCATTGTAAATTGCGTTATATACATTTCATCATGACCTTGTTGAATAGGGATCAACTCCACTAGCGGCTGTTCCGTGATCACCACGCCAGCTGCATGAGTGGATGCATGCCGCGGCAGGCCTTCAAGCTTTAACGCCGTTTCAAAAATTTGTTTATGTACCGGATCACTTTCTACCCATGATCTGAACATTGGAGATTCCTTGTAAGCATCCGATAAAGTCAGGCCAAGTTTAGAAGGGAGCATTTTTGAAATTCGATCCAATTCTTTCGTTTGAAATCCGAACACTCTTGCAATGTCCCTAATAACCGCTTTTGCCGACAATGTTCCGAATGTGATGATTTGAGCGACATGAATGTTTCCATATTTCTTGGCGACATACCGTATGACCTCATCCCTTCGATGATCCGGAAAATCAAGATCAATATCCGGCATTGTTACCCTTTCCGGATTTAAAAACCGTTCAAATAATAACCCGTATTTTAACGGATCAATATCCGTTATTTCCAACAAATAAGCCACCAGCGAGCCGGCTGCAGAACCTCGTCCCGGCCCCGTCAAAATAGCTTGCGATCTTGCAAACTTCATAAAATCCCAGACAATCAAAAAATAATCATTAAATCCCATTTTATCGATAACCGCTAATTCATAGGAGAGCCGTTCCAAATAATGAGGATCTTCTTTCTTGCCTATTTTTTCAAGACCTTGTACACACAGCCGGTAAAGAACCTCTTTGGCATTTTCATTGTCCGGAAGCGGATATTTAGGAAGCATCTGATGGTGAAAATGAATTTCAACCGTACATCGCCCCACAATCTTCAGCGTATTTTCCAGTGCATCGGGATAGTCGGAAAAGCGCTTATACATTTCAGCAGGCGACTTAAAATCATATTCATCAGCGGCAAGCGTCTTCCGATTTTCATCCGCAAGTTTGGCTCCCTCTCGTATCGCCAACAAACATTCGTGAGAAAAAAAATCACCTTTATCCAAATATTGGACATCATGAGTGACAATACAAGGGATCTCCATTTCGTTGCTTAAAGCCGTCAAACCAGCGCGAATTTCTTCTTCCTGGGAGAGCAAATGGTCTTGAAGCGAAAAATAAAAGCTTTCTTTTTCAAAAATGTTCTTGAACACGTCGGCGACTTGACCCGCTTTTTCAAGTTCTCCATTCAAAATGAGCTGCTCAATTTCTCCTTCCATCCCTGGAGTAAAAGCGACAAGCCCTTTTGAATAAGCTTGTAGCCACTTGATAGGAAGTCCTTTAGGAGACTTTGTTTGAATTAGGCTAGAAATTTTCAGCAAGTTTTGATAGCCATGATGATGTTTTGCGAGTAGAACAAGCGGAAAAGATCGACCCTGTCCAATTGGAGATTGTATATCAGCCGTCAACCCGATAATTGGTTTAATCCCGTTTGCTTTACATGCTTTATAAAATGGAACGGCCGCGTACATGACGTTATGGTCCGTCAAAGCCAGCGCTTTCAGTCCGAGTTTTTTGCCGTATTCAGCTAGTTTGTCGGGCATAATCGTACTTGATAACAAACTGTAGCCAGTTTTAATTTGCAAATGGGCAAACAACAGCTTGTCTCCTCCTTTCTAACCTGTTTTCCGCTACTTTTTTCCATTCTAAATGGATCCAAACAACTTTAAGAATGGACATTTGCCTTATAGCTTATTATATAGGGAAAATTCCATACGAACAATTGTACGGATAAAAAGGAAATCATCGTTGTTTTACATATAGGCATCGGTCCGTCCATATACATAATGTAGCAAACTTTTAAAAGCGGGAGAGGATAAACGTGAATGAAGCATTTTTCCCGGAATTTTTCAAATGTTTTTTTATTTCTCTAGGTGTTCTATTGGGGGGATCCTTGATTGGCGGCTTTGCTTCCTTTATTACTGGTAAACCACCCATGACAGAAATCTATAATATTTCCAACAATGTCCGTATATGGGCGATTATCGCTGCGATCGGCGGAACGTTCGACACTTTGTACAGCTTTGAAAGAGGATTCCTGCAAGGCGAAACAAAAGAGCTCATCCGGCAGTTTCTTTTGATTTTGTCCGCAATGGGCGGGGCTCAGACCGGTGCTGCTATTATTCAATGGTTGACCCAGGAGCATATTTAAACGATGAGAATCCCGCCTCTTTATCGCAAAAAAAATTGGCAAATATTTATAGCAGGAACCGCTGTCGGAGCATGCATCAGCTGGCTGATTTTTTTGTATATGTTCGGCTCCCTTCAAGAAAAACAAACGAATACGATTGAAAGACAGAAAGAAATGATCAGCGATTTGAACGATCACCTTTCCATTTGGCAGGAAGAGTTTAAGAAATTGAATAAGAAAAATCAAGAACTGCTTACCGTGCAAAACATTGATGTGGAAATCATAAATTTTGAAAAATATGGAATTGAAGATTCACATAGTCAATTTGAAGCAGAAGAACTAATAAAAAAAGATTTGGATGCTCTATTAGCTAAAAACTTAGAAACCATTTTTGCCAATAAACAACTGATTAAGCAGCTTATCGAAAATAAAATGTTAAAAATTCATAATAAAAGATACCATCTAAAAGTAAAGGAAGTTTATTTTTACACAACGGTTGAAATCTACTTGGAATTGGAGCTGGCTAAATAAGAATCGGCGCCTTTTCAGCGCCGATTTACACTTATTTTCCACACAGTTCATCTAGATCTTGAACCACTTGTTCCACATCGTCCCATGAATAAACGGAAGCGCCGGCAGCCAGCGGATGGCCGCCTCCTTTGTACTTTTTCGCAAGTCCATTGATGACGGGGCCTTTTGAACGTAAGCGCACTCTGATTTGATCCCCTTCTTCAATAAAGAAAGCCCACGCTTTGATTCCCTTTACGTCTCCCAAAACACTCACAAGCTGTGAAGCTTCGGAAACGGTGACTTGGAATTGATCCAAGAGCTCTTTTTTAATAACGACGGTGCCAGCGCCGCTCGGACGGAGGTCAAAGTTTTGCAAGATAAACCCTTTCAATCTTAATAAATGAAAATCCATTTCATACAACTGCGTATAAAGCAAACTGCGGTTAAATCCATATTGAATCAACTCAGCCGCGTATTGGAACGTTTTTTCCGTCGTGCTTGGATAAAGGAATCTTCCCGTATCGCCCACAATGCCGGCATAAATGAGTCGGGCGGCATCATTTGTCATTTTTAATCCTTCGTCTTTGCATTCCAAGTAAAATTCATAAATCATTTCACTGACCGAACTGGCCGATGTGTCCACCCAAAGCAAATCCCCATAAGGATCCTCATTGGGATGATGGTCGATTTTGATGAGAAAATCGCCAAGTTGGTAGCGTTCATCGCTGATTCGTTCACGATTGGCCGTGTCGCAAACAATGACAAGCGCCTCATTATAAACTTCATCGTCAATTTGATCCATGCGGTTTAAAAAGTACAAAGAAGGATCTTCTTGTCCAACCGTGTAAATATGTTTATCCGTAAAGGAAGCGCGCAAAATTTCCGCCAATCCCCCTTGAGAACCGTATGCATCGGGATCGGGGCGAATATGCCGGTGGATAATAATGGTTTCATATTGTTTGATTTTTTCTAATATCTCTTTTTTCATCATAAATTCCCTTCTTTATAAACGATATTTCCTTTTTTTGCTGTTCGAAATTCGATACAATGGAATGAGAAAGTACTAGTGGGGGAATGTGTATGCCAATTTTTGTTTTTTTCATTGTTTTCTCGCTGGCTTTTTATCTCTTCTATAAAATTCAGTATGTGAGAAGCAACCGGCCGATGGAAAGAAAATGGCTCTCCGCAAAATCCAGTATGATGCTAGGCATTTTTGTAGGTTTGTTCGAAATCAACACGTTTTTCGTGCAACAATCGAAAGTGGCCTACGCGATAGCGACGATCTTTATTGTTCTTGGCTTTTCCAGCATATGGGCCGGATTCAAAGCTTACCGTCATTTTACCCCGTATGTCAAACAGGAAGCAGCAGAATGGGATAAATCATCTTGAAGTTTCTTCGACAGCTGATCGTGTTATGCGGACAGCTGTCATCTATCGATCATTTGAACCATCATCAGAGCTTTTCCCACAAGTGTATTCTCGTTGAATACTTCAATATCAATTTTGCCAAATTTTCTTCCAGCCTCTAAGATTTTAGGATGGATTTCAATCATGCTTTCTAATTGGACTGGCTTAAAGTAGTAAATCGTCATATTTTCCACAACATGGTCGCCTTTTTTTTGCGCTTTCAAAGCCCGATTGGCTGCTTCTGTCACTAACGTTGTAAAAACTCCATAGGAGATGGTCCCAAGCTGATTTGTCATTTGCGGAGTGACCTCAAATTTATACACATTCGGCTGCTCTTGATTGGAAGTGGAAATATCGAATTGCTTCGTAATCAAATCGTCAATGGTTTCCCCTACTTGGGGCTGGCGCGAATTCGTCTGAAGAGCCTTCAATACATCTTGTCTGCTGATAATCCCTTGCAGCTTATTCTGATCATCGACAACCGGCAATACTTCAATCCCCTCCCAAATCATCATATGCGCAGCCGAAGCGACACTAGTCCGCTGACTTACGGTCAAAGGCTTTTTCGTCATCACTTTTTCAATCGATACCTCAGACTCGTACCCCATAATATCTTTCGTTGTGACAATGCCAACCACTTTCAATTGGCGATCTACAACAGGAAAACGTCCGTGGCCTGTTTTCATATTCTTTTCATGATAGTCGCCAACGGTATCGGATATCGTTAAGTAGGCCGTTTTTTCAATGGGAGTTAAAGTATCACCGACCAAGATAATTTCCTTTTTGATCAGCTGGTCGTAAATAGCACGATTGATCATGGTGGCTACCGTAAATGTATCATAGCTAGTCGATATAATCGGCAGTTCTAATTCATCCGCTAATTTTTTCACATGGTCTTCTGTGTCAAATCCTCCTGTAATCAGTACGCCTGCACCCGCTCGCAGCGCCAATTCATGAGCTCGAGTGCGGTTGCCGACGATCAACAAATTGCCTGCTCCTGTATACCGCATCATGGCGTCTAGCTTCATCGCTCCGATGACAAATTTATTCAACGTTTTATACAACCCGGCACGACCGCCCAACACTTGACCGTCAATAATATTGACCACTTCCGCATAGGTAAGTTTCTCGATATTTTCTTTCTTCTTTTTCTCGATGCGAATGGTTCCTACTCTTTCAATGGCGCTGACAAAACCTTTCATTTCCGCATCTTTAATTGCCCGATAAGCCGTTCCCTCACTTACATTTAACGCTTTGGCAATTTGTCTTACAGAAATTTTTTCACCTATTGGAAGGCCTTCTATATATTCTAAAATCTGCTCATGTTTGGTCGCCAAGTTTTTCACCTTTCCCTTTCATCATCTACTTCCATTATAAAGTGAAAACCAAAGCGATTCAATTTGTTGATCAAAAAGCATGGATGTCGTTAGAAAAATCATTCAAAAAGAGCTGAACTGAAACAAGGTAAAGTTTTTTCCTTGATCAGCCAGCTCCCTGTTGTAAACCTTTTAAAGCTCGATGCTGTCTCCCGGCTCCATAATTTTGCCGTTTTGGCCTTCCAGCAAGTCAATAAAGCGTGCAGGATCTTGTTTAATAACCGGGAACGTGTTGTAATGGATCGGTACGACTGTCTTTGCACCTAGAAATTTAGCCGCAATCGCAGCATCTTCCGGTCCCATCGTAAAGTTATCTCCAATGGGCAGGAACGCTAAATCGATCGGATGTCTTTCGCCGATCAGCTTTAAGTCAGAAAATAAGCCGGTGTCCCCTGCATGGAAAATCGTTTTTCCTTCCGCCATGAACAGCACGCCTGCTGGCATCCCCATATAAAGGATCTGTCCATCTTTTGTTTCATAGCCGGTTCCGTGAAATGCTTGCGTGAATTTGACTTTCCCAAAATCAAATTCATAAGCTCCTCCAATGCTCATGCCATGAGTGTTCAGCCCTTGCTTTCCTAAATAAACAGCTAGTTCATTAATGGCGATCACTTGGGAATGATTTCTTTTGGCAATCTCCACCGTATCTCCTACATGATCAGAATGACCATGCGTTAAAATAATCGCATCTGCTTTTACCTCTTCAGCCTTTAAATCCGTTAATTCGTTGCCGGTGATAAAGGGATCAATCAGAATCGTCTTTCCATTTGCTTCAATTTTAACGATGGAGTGGCCGTGGTAAGAAATTTTCATATTCCAATCTCCTTTCTGACATTATTTATATTTCTCATTTTTGCATATTTCGTTGGCAACGTCCAAAAATCCTGCCTTAAAAGGATTTCTTTTTTTGATATTCCATCATTTTCCATTAATCAGTTATTGTCAAAATCGCCTTAATTTTACTAAAAAATGATCTGCCCTTATCTTTGTTTACTTTCCCATTTTTTGCTGTTACGCTTATGTTTAAGGAATCAATGAGGGAGGATATGACGATGCACAGCCGATTGAGAAATTTGACAGATAGGATGAAAGAGACAGATACTGACTTTTCCTTCATCACATTGCCTGATAATGTTTTTTATTTTACTAATTATAGAAGTGATCCTCACGAACGTATTTTAGCTGTTGGTGTTTTTCAAGAAGAGGAACCTTTTTTGATCTGTCCGCAGATGGAAGCGAAAGAAGCGAAAAATGCCGGCTGGAAGCATGAAATCATCGGCTACAGCGACATTGTGAATCCGTGGGAAGAAATTGAAACAGCCGTCAAGTCCCGGCTCCATTCCGTACGAAAAATTGCGCTGGAAAAGGAACATTTGAATATCAGCCGATATGAACAACTTTCTTCCCGATTCTCTAATGCGTCCTTTATAGGGTTGGATGATAGACTGAATGAACTGCGAATGATCAAAGACGAGGAAGAAATACAGCTGATGAGAAAAGCCGCAGAATATGCCGATTACGCTGTTCAAGTAGGCATTTCGGAAATAAAAGAGGGAAAAACCGAACTTGAGATCATCGCCGCAATTGAATATGAACTAAAGAAAAAAGGAATTTCAGAAATGTCATTTGCGACGATGGTATTAGCAGGAAAAAACGCCTCATCCCCGCACGGAACTCCGGGGGCCTCTAAGATAAAAAAAGGCGATTTTGTATTAATTGACTTAGGAGTTGTTTATAAAGGATATTGCTCCGACATTACTCGAACCGTTGCCTATGGAGATATAACAAATGAACAAGAAGCCATTTACCAAACAGTTTTAAGAGCCCAGCAAGCGGCTGTCCGCGCAGTAAAACCGGGCGTTCCATTGAAAGAACTGGATTTGGCAGCGAGAAATATCATTGCACAAGCTGGATACGGAGAATATTTTCCCCATCGTCTCGGTCATGGATTAGGCATCAGCGTCCACGAGTATCCATATGTGACGGAGACAAACGATTTAGCCTTAAAAAAAAGCATGGTCTTCACGATTGAACCTGGCATTTATGTCCAAGAAACAGCCGGTGTCCGAATCGAAGATGATGTTGTCGTGACTGACAAAGGTGTGGAAGTGTTGACCAAATATCCGAAAGAATTGCAAATTATTAAGTAAATAGGAGTCAGTCAAGACTTTGTGGGAATTTTTTTGGTTCGCTGAAAATAGATGTAAGTCATAGGTTGGCGAACCATTTTTTTGAATTTCATCCGTAAGCGCTTTCGGACTCTCATCCCTTGCCATGACGGACGAATATGTATACCTTTTTTTACCATCCCTTGAGTTCAGACAGGGCATAATAGATCGGAGTCCCGGACGATTGCTGTAAATATGGCACGTTATTCCGCGTGATCTCCGGCCAAAGACGGCGGACGCGTTGTTTCGCCTTGTTCACGATCGTCTGTTTGGTGGATGCCGTCGACACCGTTTCCTCCGCCGGCTGCGACGATTCTTCTCCGAAACGACGTCCGAAAAGACGAATCCCATCCATCCGGGCAATCATTGCCTTGAAAAACGCCCCGAGTCCCTTGTCTGTCCAACTGCGGCGGTATTTCACCCGATACGCCAGCTGGCTCATCACGCTTTCAGCCCTCCCCATCGGATACATGCCCGTTGTGTCCACTCCTTGCTCCTTCAGCCATTCCCGGTAATCACGGATGCATCCCGGCATCGATTCGATCCGGTGGATCAAGGCAGCCAGTTGTTGTTCTTTCGCTTCGTCCCCCAGCGTGCCGAGGGCGCTGTTCAGTTCCACAAGCAACCCCTCTTCATCCTGCTTCGCCAGCTTTTGCCGAATCGCCTGCCACCGTGGATGGCCCGAGAAGCATTGGCGCAACTCACGCGCCACGTGGAATCGATCCAATTGGAAGCAGACCCGTCCCTTGAAATACTCCCGGCACGCGGTAATCCATGGAGCGCCGTCCCCGTTGATGACAAGAAGATCCCGACACGGATCATAGGCATATTCGTTCATCAAAAATTCCTCGAAGCCTTCCCACACCTCCCTCTTGCCCTCATGGACGTAATGGCGCTGATTCACGAATTCGATCCGTGAGCCGTTGCGCTTCCACCCTTCGTGAACGGTCAGGATTTTGTCTTCCTTGGCCCGTTTGCCCTTCCCTTGGCGAGAGACAAACAGTCCATCGGCCTCCACAAACAGCACCCGTCCATATCGCTGGTCAACCGGGCAGTGCAGCGGAGCTTCGGCCTCGAGCACCAACTGGCGGATCGCCTCATGGCTCATCACCGGATACCCGACCATCTGGGCAAGCGTACAAGCCGCTTTGCGATAGGAAGAGCACTCCACAGCCAATCCCACCGCCGTTTCTTCTAGACAAGGGCTGATTGACTGCGATCCATCAAACGCTAGAAAGGAGTCAAGCAAAAACGTGTAACGGTTTTGTTCTCGGTCTAAATAGTAGTTTCGCTCAAAGGTGACTTCGCCAAACAGGGTTTGAATCGTGGTGCGTCGTTTGTCTTTCAAGTGGTACCGGCGCTTGTCCCGAGTTTCCGCCAATTGTCGGTCGATGTCCTCCAACAAAGCCGTAAACAGCTCGGCGAAGGCGTTTTGCAAGGCTCGAAACAAATCCAGTTCGATCTCTTTCCATGTCAACGAATTTGTGGTAAGATGTTGTTGAATATTCATAGGACTCTCTCCTCCTGTTTGATAGTGTTGTCAATAATCATCTTACCAGGGAGAGAGTCCTTTTTTCATGTTTCCTGCTTGGGATCCTACCGCGCTTTGCTTGGTGGCCCCGATGAGGGGATTGCGAACCTACGTTCCCAACCCC
>JADBKC010000182.1 GCA_014896555.1 Caryophanales bacterium
GCAGGATTTTGTCCCATTTACAAAGCCGAAGGATGTGAAATTTCCGTGAACTTCGCTTCCTACCCTCACTGATCGTTTCTAGCATCATTGGCAACACTCGATCTTACTCTTTTTTCTATCTTTAAGAATGAAGACTGCTCCCTTGTCATTCAGAAACCATTCGTGATTACAAAAATAACCCAATAATCGTCCCGGATAAAATGGATGCCAAGGTTGAACCATACAATAATTTTAATCCAAAATTCGCTACTGCATCTCCTTGTTTGTCATTTAATGCTTTCACTGCTCCAGTGACAATCCCGATCGAACTAAAATTCGCAAAACTGATTAGGAATACGGAGACAATTCCTACTGTTTTTTCAGATAGTGAGTGGGAAATTTTTGTAAAATTCGCCATCGCCACAAATTCATTTGTCACTAACTTTGTGGCCATGATACTACCAGCTTTGACTGCTTCGCCCCAAGGAACCCCCATTAAAAAGGCGATAGGAGAAAAGATATAGCCTAGTGTTGTTTGGAAAGATATATGAAAGACTAGCGTAAAGAGATAATCAATCAAGTTGATCAATGCAATAAATCCAATTAACATCGCTGCCACAATAATAGCCACTTTCAGCCCATCCATAATGCTTTCGCTGATCATTTGAAAAAAGCTCATCTTTTTCGTTTCTTCGACTACAAGCAAATCCTCTTCCTCTGAAACTTCATAAGGATTAATGATATTTCCAATAATCAAAGCTGAGAAAATATTGAGTATAATCGCGATCACCACGTATTTCGGCTCCAACATGGTCATATAAGCACCGACAATCGATATGCTGACAGCGCTCATAGCCGACGTACATAGTGTATACAACCGTTTGCGAGAAATATGACCAATTTGGTTTTTCGTCGTCAAAAACACTTCTGATTGTCCTAAAACGGCGGAAGAAACGGCAATGTAATTTTCTAGTTTTCCCATCCCGTTTAGTTTGCTCAAAACAAGTCCCACATATTTAATAATCACAGGCAAAATTTTGAAATAGTTCAAAATACCGATCAAAACCGAAATAAAGATAATAGGCATTAACACATCAAGAAAAAAATTGGATACCCCTTTGTTTTCCAACCCTCCAAAAACAAAGTCGACTCCTTTATTGCCCAACTCAAGCAGTTTGCTGAACATTTTCGATACAAAACCAATGAGCGTAATACCTGCTTTTGTATTGAACATAATAAATGCGAGAATTAATTGGGCAATCAGCATAGTGAAAATTGCCTTGTAGCGTACATGTTTTCGATCATAGCTTACCAACATGGCAAGCCCGTATACTAACAGCAAACCAGTTAGAAAAAAAACGAATCTCACAGTTGCTCTCCTCCATTAACATGATAATGGCAGCGGTTTCATTTTGGTACAAAAGAAAGGACAAGGACCGCTGCTAAATAAATAGACCATCTATCCATTCTCCCAATACTATACCAAGATATTTTTTTATTGTAAACAACGAAATGAAACTGGGTGACCATGACAAACTTCGAGAAGACTGAATAGTCAATGGGACTGAGCGAAACGAAATGACAAGTTTCATTCTTATAAAAAGGGCCTTCTTCCGTTTTTTCACATGTAGCGATTTAAAATCATTTTCACTTTTTGATTAAGCGGAGCCATTTTGTTGACACTTTTATCATATTAAAGACTCACTTTTTTTCTTACTTTCCTCTTTCCTTTCATAAGAGAATGGACAAAATTTCTATTCATCTACGTTTTAGAACGTGTTTTCAATTAACATTTTGCGCAAGGATCAGAACGATTTCCTATCATTAAACGATCACTAATGTGTTACTTTTTAATTTTTTTTTAAAAAAAGGTACACAAAAAAAGAAATGTCGTGTATACTGTATTATAACAGAAACAAGAAATTAAAACTGTATTATAAAAAGGAGGTTCCCAGAATGGTCCAAAGTCCGGTTGAATTTTTCAAAAGCATTTCCTCTAAAGTTTGTTCTGTATGCGGCCAGCATATGGATGAACAAGCTGAATCGTATATGATGGAATGCGATCGTTGCCTTGCACAAACGGAAGAATAACATTCATTTTATTCATTCATCAGTTGATTTTCTTATTTATACGAATATTTAGTTAATTTCATAAGCGACAAAAAATGGGAGATATTTGATAAGGAGGAATAAAAATGGTTCCAAGCCCTGTTGAAATGTTCCGTGATCTACCTAAAAAAGTTTGTCCTGAATGCGGTGAATATATTGAAGAACAAGCTGAATCGTATATGATGGAATGCGATCGCTGCTTAGCCAACAAAGAAGAATAACGATCTTATCATTGTACGTAATCTGGAATTCCAGTTGGTCAATTGATGGATTTGTGCGGATTGGTATAGTATGAGAAGTTGGTGTTGACCAAAAAAACTAAACTGAAAATGGAAAAAATGAAATTCTTACTGTTCGTTATCTATTAGATCGGTTAAAAAATGGGGAGGAACACGATTCCTTCCCATTTTCTTTATTTCATCTTAAATAAAAAAGCGAGCAGCCATCATAGAGACAATTCCTGCAACAACCGTCCCCATTAAACTGCGGGTCGTTAGCGCCACCACAAATGCCGGAATGGCTGCAAACAACTCCAGTTGATTTTCCATGATCGAAAACTTTCCGTTTGAAAGCAACAGTTCTTGCGCTAACAGGGCCGTCATCACCGCAACGGGTACATGGCTTAACCAACGTTGAGCCCATTCTGGCAATTGAAATCGGCTTAAAATCATCAGAGGAAGAGTTCGCGGTATGATTGTTACAATCCCTGACCCAATAATAACAGCCAAAATATAGGATCTTACTTCCATTTTTCTATAAACACCCCCGCTGTTGCCGCCACGATGGTCGCAGTGATCACTCCCATGCTGCCCGAAACAAAAAAGCTTAAGATTACGATGGTCGCCGCACTACATAAAGCCACTGCTAAATCAACCATCCATTTCTTTCTGCTTGTGATCTGTAGAACAAGCAACCCGATAAACATCGCTGGCAGTGCAAAATCAAGTCCAAACGCATTCGGATTCGGAATCCATTCCCCAAAAAATCCCCCTGCTACATTGCCAATTAGCCAGTTGACATAAGCCGTTACATTCAAACCGAGCATCCATTTAAAACTCCCAGCCGCTCGATTGGATAAATGGTTCATCGCAACGCCGAATGTTTCATCCGTTAACAACGAGCCAGTCAAGACATTTTTCCACAAGGGAAGGTGGCGAAAATAAGGGGATATCGCTGCACTCATGAGTAGATGACGAAGATTAATAAAAAAGATCGTAAAAATAATAGCGGAAACAGGACTTGCGGCCGCGATCATTCCTGACGCAATAAATTGCCCCGAGCCAGCATAAAGAATAAGGGAGATCAGCACAATTTCCGCGATGGTAAGCCCCGCTGTTTTTTCCACCACACCGGCTGCAAAACCGATGCTCAAATAGCCTAATAATGTGGGCACGCAATCTTTCGCCCCTTGCCAAAACCCCTCTTCCGAATACGGATAAGAATGAGTGTTTACTCGTACGTTCTCTGCCATTATGTAGATCCCCCCTGACAAACAGAAAACTTTCGTATAATTCAACTATAAATTGAATTAAAATTTTGTCAATTCTATGAACCATCCATTTATTATGAAAAACGAAGCTTAAGGGGAGTATACAGACGAGGAGGTGTGGAAAGTGAACAAAATTCTAACAAATCAGTTTGTTTATTACGGCATTCCCACAGCTGCATATGTATTGTTAATCATTCTATCCACTTTTTAAATATGCCGATATCCATCACCCTCTAATCCTTATGACTACGAAAACTTCAAAAAAATTATCCTTCGCAGTGACGCCGAAGGACAAAACATAAATATTTGGCTTTTCGGAAGTGATCTGCCCCATAAAAGGCACTTTATCTAATGTCGTCCAATCCTAATAAATAGGCAGGCGTGAATCCGACGATTCCGCCGCC
>JADBKC010000021.1 GCA_014896555.1 Caryophanales bacterium
CAACAACTGCCTTCCTATACATTAGACGCCATTAAAAAAGCGGTCAATGATACAAAACAGAATAACGGGCTTATTCTTAATTTCGCCTTGAATTATGGAAGCAGAGCAGAAATAATGGAGGCTGTCCATCATGTCGTGGAAGACGTAAAAAATGGCATCATAAACGAAAAGCTCTTAAACGAGGAAACTTTCTCTCGCTATTTAATGACAAAACAATTGCCTGATCCAGATTTGTTGATCCGTACAAGCGGCGAAATCCGCTTAAGCAATTTTATGCTTTGGCAGCTGGCTTATACGGAACTATGGTTTACGGATACTCTTTGGCCGGACTTTTCAGAACATCATTTTCTTGAAGCGGTAGAATCTTATCAAAAACGGTCGCGCCGATTTGGTGGACTGGGATAATATCCATTCACTCAAGAGATTTTCAAATAAGGCCACCTGAGAGAAATTGTAATAAACGACCGAGAAATGAAGAGTCATACATTGCAAAAAGGTTTTATGAAAAGGATCAATGGCAACGGAGAAGTTTGAGTTCATAATCGACGGATTTTTATGGAAAACTTGCGCCTGAAGCTAAAGTTGTTTTTTAGAAAAGTGAGGAGTCAATCTTATGAAGCAACGGTTTATTACTGGTGTCATAGCGGCGGCCATCTTTTTGCCTATTGTTCTTTATGGTGGCTGGCCGTTTCTAATATTAACGTACTTAATGGCGTCCGTGGGACTTTATGAAGCACTGAAAATGAAGCGAATTCGGATATTGTCGCTTGAAAGCGTGATCCCGTTCATTATGTTATGGATTCTGCTGATTCCGAATCGGTATGAGAACCTCATAGAAAAATGGGGTTATAATAAGCTTGAACTTTTGCTTTTTATGGTGTTGATTTATTTGATGTATACTGTCGCCACAAAAAATCGTTTTACATTTGATGATGTTGCATTTGGAGTTCTTTCCGCACTGTATGTGGGTTTTGGGTTCTATTATTTAATTGAAACGAGAAATGCGGGCGTGGGCTATGTGTTTTTAGCGTTGTTTATCATCTGGGCCACAGACATCGGCGCCTATTTAATAGGGAGATCTTTCGGAAAGAAAAAATTGTGGCCCGAAATCAGTCCAAAAAAAACGGTCGAAGGTTTTTTGGGGGGGATTCTTTCCGCCTGTGTGGTCGCTCTCGTCTTTACATTGGCGATCCATTTGGAGCTGGCTGTACCGAAGCTCTTGATGGCGGCTCTCGTGATGGCTGTTTTTGGACAAATTGGCGATTTGGTTGAATCCGCACTGAAGCGGCATTATAATATTAAGGATTCAGGGAATATTTTGCCGGGGCATGGCGGAATTTTAGATCGCTGCGACAGCTGGCTGTTTGTTCTGCCGTTAATACATATTTTTCACATTATTTAATATGGCAGAGCAATATGAAGGAGATGAGTTTTTTGAAGAACATCAGTCTACTGGGGGCAACCGGTTCTATTGGAAGGCAAACATTGGATATTATCCGGCAGCATTCAGATTATTTTCAATTATCGTCTTTTTCGGCCGGACGAAATATAGAGGAAACACGAAAAATTATTCAAGAATTCTCCCCAAAACTTGTGTCAGTTTTAGAGAAAGACGATGCTTTGCGGCTGAAACGAGAATTTCCTTTCGTTCAATTCGTATACGGGGAAAAAGGTTTAACGGAAACAGCCCTTTTTTCTGAATCGGATACGGTCGTCAATGCCGTCATGGGAAGTGTTGGACTGATTCCAACGCTAGAAGCGATCAAAGCGGGAAAAACAGTCGCTTTGGCCAATAAGGAAACACTCGTTACCGCTGGTCATTTGGTGATGGAAGCTGCCCAAAAACATCATGTCGCAATACTGCCTGTCGACAGCGAACATTCGGCTATTTTCCAATGCCTTCAAGGTGAAAACAGCCAAAATGTTGCTAGACTTATTTTAACTGCTTCAGGAGGCAGTTTTCGTGATCGGACGAGAGAAGAACTGCGGCACGTGACTCGTGAAGAAGCATTGAACCACCCCAATTGGTCGATGGGCGCTAAGATCACCATTGATTCAGCAACCATGATGAATAAAGGATTGGAAGTCATTGAAGCCCATTGGCTATTTCAAATGCCATATGAACAAATCGATGTTGTACTTCATCGCGAAAGTATTATTCATTCGATGGTGGAGTATCAGGACCATTCCTTGAAAGCTCAGCTTGGAACTCCTGACATGCGTGCTCCGATTCAATATGCTTTAACTTATCCTGAAAGGCTTCCATTGCCTGCTGCAAAACGGCTGAACTTAGCAGCTGTTGGATCTCTCCATTTTGAAGAAGTAGATTTTGACCGTTTTCGTTGTCTTGCATTTGCTTATGAAGCGGGAAAAACCGGTGGCAGCATGCCTACAGTGCTGAATGCGGCAAACGAAGCGGCAGTAAAAGCTTTTTTGAATGGGAAAATTTCTTTTCTTAAAATTGAAGAATTAATCGGAAAAGCGCTGGAATGGCATACACTAATAAAAGAACCAGATTTAGAATCTATTCAATGCATTGATCGAGAAACACGCCAATTTATCGACTCACTACTATAAAAAGGTGGTTATTCATTTGAGTACAATTTTAGCCTTTGTTATGATTTTTGGAGCTCTCGTGTTTTTCCATGAATTTGGCCATTTTATTTTTGCTAAAAGAGCAGGAATCCTTTGCCGTGAATTCGCCATTGGATTTGGTCCGAAGATTTTTGCGCACAAAAAAGGGGAAACCGTCTATACGATTCGTTTGCTTCCCATCGGCGGATATGTCAGAATGGCCGGCGAAGATGCGGAAGCAGTTGAATTAAAACCTGGTTACCGTGCTGGCCTCATCATCAATGATCAAGGAGAAGCGGTGAAAATCATTTTGAATCGTAAAGACCGCTATCCGAATGCGAAAGTAGTGGAAGTGGAACATGCTGATTTGGAAAAAGAGTTGGTGATCCGAGGCTATGAAGATGGTGAAGAAGAATTAAGAACATTTCCTGTCCATCGTGAAGCAGTCATCGTTGAAAATGGCTTGGAAACTCAAATTGCGCCTTTAGACCGCCAATTCGCTTCTAAGCCGCTCGGCAAAAGAGCGATGACGATTTTTGCCGGACCTATGATGAATTTCGTTTTAGCGTTTATTGCCTTTTTATTCATTGCCGCCTTACAAGGAGTTCCAACAAATAAACCAGAATTAGGAAAATTAACGGATGATGGCGCTGCAAAACAAGCTGGATTAAAAAAAGGCGATGTTGTGCTAAGCATAAATGGAAAAGAAACAGACAACTGGAACGATATTGTGTCCATTATTCAAAAACATCCTGAACAAGAACTCCGTTTCAGCATAGAACGAGGCAAGAAAACAATGGAAGTTCCCGTTACCCCCGAAGCAAAGAAAATCGATGGGAAAACCATTGGGATTATTGGTGTTTATAACCCTGTTGAGAAGTCAGTGATCGGCACGATTACGTATGCAGCGAAAGAAACATATTCTTGGACCGTCGAGATCTTTCACTTATTGGGAAAACTAGTTACAGGCGGTTTTTCGATTAACATGTTGTCAGGACCTGTTGGTATTTACGCTTCCACCGAGACAGTCGTCAAATCCGGAATTCTTTATTTAATCAAATGGGCGGGAGTGTTGAGCATTAACATTGGCATTATGAATTTGCTTCCGATTCCGGCATTGGACGGAGGCCGCCTGATGTTTTTTGCCATCGAAGCAGTTAGAGGAAAACCAATCGATCAGCAGAAAGAAGGGCTTGTTCATTTTATCGGTTTTGCTCTGTTAATGCTGCTCATGATTGTGGTAACATGGAATGACATCCAACGATTCTTTTTATAAATGAACGCTTCAAAAATAGGATGAAGTTTCCTCCAAAGGCTTTCAATGGAAGGGAAAAGTTTGGATGAACGATTCACGATCCTATAGGCTGTTCAATAAAAAAATCGATGTCCGAAAAAGTGAACAACCGCTTGTCGCCTGAGGAGGAGACCCTCTATAGGAAGTCACGTTTTTTGAAATGGTAGAAGTATAGAAAAGATGAGGTGCTTTAGGATGAGACAAAGTCAAACGCTTATACCAACTATGCGGGAAATTCCTGCTGATGCAGAAACAAAAAGCCACCAGCTTTTACTAAGAGCGGGATTTATCCGCCAAACGGCTAGTGGAATTTATACATTTTTGCCTTTAGGTAAAAGAGTTTTAAAGAAAGTAGAAGAGATTGTGCGTCAAGAAATGGATGCAGCGGGTGCAGTCGAAATTTTGATGCCCAGCTTGCAGCAGGCAGAGTTGTGGCAGGAATCCGGAAGATGGAATACATACGGCCCAGAGCTTATGCGTCTGAAAGATCGGCATGACCGTGAATTTGCACTCGGGCCGACTCATGAAGAAGTTGTTACATGCATTATTCGCGATGAAATCAAATCATATAAACGCTTGCCGCTCGTCGTTTATCAAATTCAAACAAAATTCCGCGATGAAAAGCGTCCCCGTTTTGGACTTCTCCGCGGCAGGGAATTTATCATGAAAGATGCTTATTCTTTTCATTCTAATACGCAAAGTTTAGACGAAGTTTATGATCGTATTTTTCAAGCTTATTCTAATATTTTCAGAAGATTAGGATTGAATTTTCGCGCCGTTATTGCAGATTCAGGGGCAATGGGTGGAAAAGATACACACGAATTTATGGCGCTCTCTGAAATCGGTGAAGATACCATTGCGTACTCCGACTCGTCTGATTATGCAGCGAACATAGAAATGGCGCCAGTCGTATCTACATACGAAAAACCGGATGAACCGTTAAAAGAAATGCAGAAAGTGTCCACCCCAAATGCCAAAACGATTGAAGAAGTTTCAAAGTTATTAAACGTTGAAGAAACTCGCTGCATCAAAACGCTCCTATTCAAAGTGGATGACGAGTACGTCGTTGTGCTTGTACGCGGAGACGACGAAGTCAATGACGTCAAGGTAAAAAATTATTTTCAAGCAAGTGTAGTGGAATTGGCTAGTCCGGAAGAAGTGAAATCCGTTTTGGGCTGTCCTATCGGTTCACTTGGACCTGTAGAAGTAAAGGAAGGCATTCAAGTGATTGCCGATTATGCGGTCAAAGCGATTGTCAACGGAGTTTGTGGTGCGAATGAAGATGGATGGCATTTTGTCAATGTGAATCCAGAAAGAGATTTTCAAGTGACAACCTATACAGATTTACGTTTTATTCAAGAAGGTGACCCTTCTCCGGATGGAAAAGGAACGATTCGATTTGCAAAAGGAATTGAAGTTGGCCACGTATTTAAGCTTGGAACGCGATATAGCGAAGCGATGGGTGCTTACTATTTAGATGAAAATGGAAAATCTCAACCGATGATTATGGGATGCTATGGAATAAGTCTCCAGAACAGTTTCAGCTGTAGCAGAACAATTTAACGACGAGAAAGGCTTTATTTGGCCAAAACAAATTGCTCCGTTCCATATTCATTTAATTCCAGTCAATACGAAAGATGAAGTTCAAAGAGAACTAGCGGAACAACTTTATCAATCGCTTCAAGAGCTGCGATACGAAGTGTTGTTGGACGATCGCCCAGAACGAGCCGGTGTGAAATTTGCCGACGCTGATTTAATTGGGCTTCCTGTTCGTGTAACCGTAGGGAAAAAAGCTTCTGAAGGCATTGTCGAAGTAAAAGTGCGCAAAACAGAGGAAACGTTTGAAGTTCCGGCTTCAGAAATTGCTTCCCAACTTCCGTCTATTTTTGAACGATTGTAAAAATAGTCCTGGACAAGTCGGTCGATTCCAATAAGGTGCCATGCAAGGCGCCTTTTTCTCTTTTGGAATGAAACGACGAGTGCAACATTCCCATAAGGGGAAGTTTCCTTCTATTGAAAGACTCGTGGTCATTTTTTAAGATGATAGTAGTATGAAGAAATTTAAACGAATTGGGAGAGGTCACAAATGAATGAAAAGGCCGAAGGGAAAAAGCAACGATTTCAGCTACTTCTAGAGCAGTTGAACTTGAAAAGCAAAGAGCTTGAAACGTATTTTTACAACGCTGAGATCGAAAAATTGACCGTATTACGGAAGGAAAAAAAGTGGCATTTTCATTTTACATTTGAACGAATCATCCCGGCGGCTATTTGGAAGCAACTAGAGCAGCAGCTATCCATTGCCTTTCGGGAAATTGCGAATGTCACCTTTTCCGCAAAAGTGCTCGATCCTTCGTTCACAGAAGATTTGCTAAGAGGATATTGGCAGGATTGCATTCGGAACATGGACGGAATCTCCCCGCCAGTGCGAAAAATCCTTGAAAGCCAGGAACCAGTTCTTCACGGAAACAAACTATTGATCCATGCACCGACCGAGATGGAGTCGTTGACAATCAAAAGAAAGTATGGTTCTTTCATTCAAGCACTCTATCAAAAATATGGATTTCCCCCTTTGCAAGTAGAGATTGAGATTAATCATCAGCCCGACATGCAAGAATTTGCGCGATTTTTGCAGGAAAAACAAAAAGAAGATGAAGAGAAAGCGAAGCAAGCGATTGCGGAAATGCAGAATCGAGAAAACCGCAAGCACGAAGATGAAAGTGGCAGCACAGAAGAAGATGGTCCTCTTATGATTGGATATACGATAAAAGATGATGCTGATTTCCGGAAGCTGGAAGATATCGTAGATGAGGAACGTCGAGTTACGATCGAAGGTTATGTGTTTGATGCGGAAACAAAAGAGTTGAGAAGCGGCAGAACATTGCTTACTTTTAAAATCACCGACTATACAAGTTCGATCTTAGTCAAAATGTTTTCAAGAGATAAAGAAGATGCTGCACAGTTAAACAGGGTAAAAAAAGGGATGTGGCTAAGGGTTCGCGGATCCGTACAAAACGATACATTTGTCCGAGACCTTGTGATGATCGCCAATGATATTAATGAAGTGAAAGCCGTAGTACGTCAAGACAAAGCTCCGGAAAATGAAAAGAGAGTGGAACTTCATCTTCATACACCAATGAGTCAAATGGATGCTGTCACCAGTGTTTCCGAACTGATCGGGCAAGCAAAAAAATGGGGCCATCGAGCGATTGCGGTCACTGACCATGCCGTCGTACAGGCTTTTCCAGAAGCGTACAGCGCCAGCAAAAAGCATGGCATCAAAGTGCTGTACGGATTGGAAGCAAACTTAGTGGATGACGGTGTTCCCATTGCGTACAACGACGCAAAGCGGCTGCTTGCCGATGATATGTTTGTTGTGTTTGACGTGGAAACGACGGGACTATCAGCTGTATACGACACCATTATTGAACTGGCTGCCGTGAAAATTCGCGATGGGGAAATTATTGATCGATTTGAACGGTTTGCCAATCCGCATCACCCGTTATCAGCGGAAACGATCGAATTGACGGGAATTACGGATGAAATGCTGGAAAATGCACCGGATGATGAGGTTGTTCTGAAAGAATTTTTTGAATGGGCAGGAGATTCGATTTTAGTAGCCCATAATGCTACATTTGACATGGGATTTTTAAATGTTGGTTTCCAAAAAATTGGTCTGGAACGAGCAAAAAATCCGGTTATCGATACTCTGGAACTGGCCAGATTTCTCTATCCAGAATTGAAAAATCACCGGTTGAATACGTTGGCAAAACGATTTGATGTAGAATTAACACAGCACCACAGAGCGATTTATGATGCTGAGGCAACAGGGTATTTGCTGCTGAAAATGCTGAAGGACGCCAAAGAAAAAGGAATTGAATACCATCACCAGTTTAATGAGCATATGGGAGAAGGCGAAGCCTATAAGAGGAGCCGTCCATTTCATTGTACGCTGCTGGCGCAAAATCAAAAAGGATTAAAAAACTTATTCAAACTGGTGTCGATTGCCCATATTGACTATTACTACCGGGTTCCGCGGATTCCACGCTCAAAGTTGCAACAATACCGAGAAGGCATCATTGTCGGATCTGGATGCGATAAAGGAGAAGTATTTGTGGGGATGATGCAAAAAGCTCCTGAAGAAGTAGAAGAGATGGCACGATTTTATGATTATTTGGAAGTTCACCCAAAACCTGTATATGCTCCCCTTCTTGAACAAGGTCTAATCAAGAACGAACAGGATTTAGAAGAAATTATCACCAATATTGTGAAACTTGGAGAAAAATTGCATATCCCTGTGGTCGCAACTGGGAATGTGCATTATTTGAATCCAACCGATAAAATCTATCGAGAAATATTGGTGCGGTCCCAAAGCGGAGCCAATTCGCTCTATCGTTATCAGCTACCCGAAGTTCACTTTCGGACAACAGATGAAATGCTCGAAGAATTTTCCTTTTTAGGGGAAGAAAAAGCAAAAGAAATTGTGGTTGAAAACACCAATAAAATGGCCGATTTAATTGAAGAAGTGAAGCCAATTAAAGATGAACTTTATACACCGAAAATAGAGGGTGCCGAAGAGGAAATTCGGAAAATGAGCTACGATCGTGCAAAACAAATTTACGGCGATCCGCTGCCGGAAATAGTGGAAGCCCGGCTGGAAAAAGAATTGCAAAGTATTATCGGGCACGGATTTGCCGTTATTTATTTAATTTCCCACAAACTCGTAAAAAAATCGCTGGACGATGGCTATCTTGTCGGGTCGCGGGGATCTGTTGGATCATCGTTTGTCGCCACGATGACAGAAATTACAGAAGTAAATCCCCTTCCACCGCATTATGTCTGTCCAAACTGCAAACACTCTGAGTTTTTTAACGACGGATCTGTCGGATCAGGATTTGATTTGCCTGATAAAAATTGTCCGCAGTGTGGAGCCAAATATAAAAAAGATGGGCATGATATTCCTTTTGAAACGTTCTTGGGATTCAAAGGAGACAAAGTACCGGATATTGATTTGAATTTTTCCGGAGATTATCAGCCTAGAGCCCATAATTATACAAAAGTGCTTTTCGGTGAAGATAATGTGTATCGAGCTGGAACGATCGGCACGGTAGCTGATAAAACGGCATACGGCTATGTAAAGGGATATGCCCAAGATCACCATTTGCAATTGAGAGGTGCGGAAATCGACCGTCTTGCTCAAGGATGTACAGGTGTAAAAAGGACAACGGGACAACACCCGGGCGGCATTATCATTGTTCCGGATTATATGGATATTTACGATTTTTCGCCGATCCAATATCCGGCTGACGATCAATCTTCAGAATGGAGGACAACCCATTTTGATTTCCACTCGATCCATGATAATGTGCTGAAAATGGATATTCTCGGTCACGATGATCCGACCGTTATCCGTATGCTTCAAGATTTGAGCGGTATTGATCCGAAGACGATTCCGACCGATGATCCGGAAGTGATGAAAATTTTTCAAAGTCCTGAACCGTTGGGAGTCACTGAGGAGCAAATCATGTGTAAAACAGGTACGCTTGGCATTCCTGAATTCGGTACGCGTTTTGTTCGACAAATGCTGGAAGACACACAGCCTTCTACTTTTTCGGAGCTTGTGCAAATTTCCGGATTGTCTCACGGAACGGATGTATGGCTTGGGAATGCAGAAGAATTAATTCAAAATGGCACATGCGAATTAAGCGATGTGATCGGTTGTCGCGACGATATTATGGTCTATTTAATTTATCGAGGCTTAGAGCCTAGCTTTGCTTTTAAAATCATGGAATCTGTCCGCAAAGGCAAAGGGCTGACGGAAGAGATGGAAGCGGAAATGAGAAATCATGATGTGCCGGAATGGTATATCAATTCCTGTAAAAAAATAAAATATATGTTCCCTAAAGCCCATGCGACCGCTTACGTTTTAATGGCTGTCAGAATTGCTTATTTTAAGGTTCATCATCCGCTATTATTCTACGCCGCCTATTTTACGGTAAGAGCGGAGGATTTTGATCTAGAGGCGATGGTGCGCGGCTCTCAGGCTATCCGTGCTCGAATCGAAGATATCAATGCCAAAGGTTTGGATGCCTCGCCAAAAGAGAAAAGCTTGTTGACGGTTTTAGAAATGGCACTTGAAATGTGTGAAAGAGGCTACAAATTTAAAATGGTTAATCTCGAACGGTCGAGCGCTTCTGAATTTATCATCGATGGCGATGCGCTTATTCCGCCGTTTAACGCCATCCCGGGTCTTGGAACAAGCGCGGCCTTAAATATTGTGAAAGCACGATCTGAAGGGGAGTTTTTATCGAAAGAGGATTTGCAGCAAAGAGGAAAAGTATCGAAAACGATCATGGAATATTTGGATCAGCACGGCTGCCTCGATGCGCTTCCTGAGCAAAATCAATTGTCCTTATTTTAAGCTGTTGTTCCGCACTATTGCATATTTTTAATGGTTATGGTATATTTTTTATGGAAATACTAACTATAACTCTCTTTTGAAAGAGTGGGGTGTCCCCACTCTTTCGTGTTTGTTATCCTATTTTTTCATTCTTGGTAAATTTTTTTCGGCCAGGAGGTTTTTATGAGTAAAATTACAGAATTAGCAGAGCGGCTAGTCCAACCTATACTGGACGATATGAAACTTGATTTAGTCGATGTAGAATATGTAAAAGAAGGAAAAAATTGGTTTCTTCGCATCTATATCGATAAAGAGGAAGGCGTAGACATTGAAGAGTGCGGAATGGTAAGCGAACGTTTAAGCGAAAAATTAGACGAATTGGATCCAATTTCTCATAATTATTTTTTGGAGGTTTCATCGCCCGGAGCGGAGAGGCCGCTGAAAAAAAAGAGCGATTTTGAAAAAGCCGTTGGAAAGCACGTTCATATCAAAACGTTTGAGCCCATTGATGGCGAAAAAGAATTGGAAGGGAAAATGCTGTCGTTTCATGACGACGAATTGGTGTTGGAAATTCGAGAGAAAACGCGGAAAAAAGAAGTAGCTATTCCGTTCCAAAAAGTGGCCAAAGCCCGTTTAGCTGTTTCTTTCTTTTAATTAAGAAAGGGATTTATTCAAAACGAGTCAGTCTGTACAGCACCGTTGCGAGGATCCGCTTTCGAATGAACGTTATCATATAATGATAGAGCTAATTGTGATCTTGAAGGGGGATGAATCGACAATGAGCACAGAGTTTTTAGATGCTCTGGTTATTTTGGAAAAAGAAAAAGGGATTTCAAGAGAAGTGATTATAGATGCCATTGAGGCAGCGCTTGTTTCGGCATATAAACGGAATTTTAACCAAGCCCAAAACGTTCGTGTCGATTTAAATGTAGAAACGGGAACGATGCGAGTGTTTGCCAGAAAAGAAGTGGTGGAAGAAGTTTTTGATTCTCGTTTGGAAATTTCTCTTGATGAGGCTAAAAAGATCAACCCATCCTATGAAATTGGCGATATTGTAGAATTGGAAGTAACACCAAAAAACTTTGGGAGAATTGCGGCCCAAACCGCAAAGCAAGTGGTCACGCAAAGAGTTCGGGAAGCGGAAAGAGGGATCATTTATTCCGAGTTTATTGACCGTGAAGAAGATATTATGACCGGAATTGTGCAACGACAAGATTCTCGTTTTATCTACGTCAGCCTAGGGAAGATAGAAGCGCTCCTCCCACAAAACGAGCAAATGCCAAATGAAACGTACAAGCCGCATGATCGAATTAAAGTCTATATTACCAAAGTGGAAAAAACAACAAAAGGACCGCAAATTTATGTTTCGCGTACTCATCCTGGCTTGCTGAAAAGACTGTTTGAAATTGAAGTTCCGGAAATTTTTGATGGAACCGTTGAAATTAAGTCGGTCGCTCGTGAAGCGGGGGATCGTTCTAAAATTTCGGTATATGCGGAAAATCCGGAAGTCGATCCTGTCGGTGCTTGCGTCGGTCCTAAGGGGGCCCGTGTTCAGGCTGTAGTAAACGAATTAAAAGGCGAAAAAATTGATATTGTCAAATGGTCTGACGATCCTGTTGAGTTCGTGGCCAATGCGTTAAGTCCTTCCAAAGTGTTGGATGTTCAGGTGAATGAGGAAGGAAAAGCGACGACTGTCGTTGTTCCTGATTACCAGCTTTCATTAGCCATTGGCAAAAGAGGGCAAAATGCTCGGCTTGCGGCTAAACTAACTGGCTGGAAAATTGATATTAAAAGTGAATCGGAAGCCAGAAAACTTGGAATCTATCCTCCGGCTGATACAAACTCTGAAGAAAAAATAAACGAGAACGATGAATCCGAAGCAACAGAAGAAATGATACAGCCGCAGGAAGTGGAGAATCCACAAGAAACCGGTATAGAAGCAACTGATTTTTCATCTGAAAAAATGGAATAGGGGTGGAGAATCATGGCTGTTCAGAAAAAAATACCATTGCGTAAATGTGTTGCAACGGGTGAAATGAAGCCCAAAAAAGAAATGATTCGCATTGTCCGATCGAAAGAAGGAACGGTTTCGATAGATCCAACCGGCAAAAAATCAGGAAGAGGAGCCTATTTGTCAAAAGATAAAGAAGCGATTCTACTGGCCAAAAAAACCAATGCGCTTTCCAGACATTTAAATGTTCAGATCGACGATTCCTTATACTCAGAACTAATCGAGTATATCGAAAAGGAGAAAAAGTAAGTGAAACAGGAAAAGTGGGTTTCACTTCTTGGATTGGCCAATAGAGCGGGGAAAATTATTTCCGGAGAAGAATTGGCAGTGAAAGAAATTCGAACGGGTCGGGCTAAGCTTGTCCTTTTGTCGAAAGACGCCTCGGAAAACACCATTAAAAAAATAATAGATAAATGCCATTATTATCAAGTTCCTTTAAAAGAAGTTGCCAACCGGTATTTGTTAGGGCAATCGATCGGTAAAAAGGAAAGAGTCGTGGTTGCTGTGCTGGACGAAGGCTTTGCGAAAAAGCTTGATTTCCTGCTCGACGAAATTATACGGGGGTGAACATATGAGTAAAATGAGAATATATGAGTATGCCAAGGCCAAGCATGTGTCTAGCAAAGAGGTGATTTCTAAGCTTCAGGAATTTAATATTGATGTTTCCAACCATATGACAACCATCAATGATGAAACCATTCAAAAACTGGACGAAGCGTTTGGTCCATTACAAAAAGAAAAAGAACATGGCCATCGCCATGAAAAGAATCAGGAAAAGTCAAACAAGCCGCAATCAAAAACCTCTGCTCCATTCAAACAGTCGAATGAGGAAAGCGTAAAAGCAGATCGTATAAAATCACAACCAAGATCTGGATCAAAAGGCGGAGAAGGCAAAAAACATGATCATCATGATCACCGTTCGATAGAATCTGCAGCCTTCGACCGTAAAGGGAGCAAGCCAAAAAATAACAAGCATAAAAATCAAAAAGGCAAAAAAGCGCATCAACCATCCAATACCCAACAGTCTTCTGCAAAGAAAAAAGAACTTAAAGAACTTCCTGAAAAAATAACATTCTCAGGATCCATGACCGTTGCTGAATTTGCCAAAAAATTGCATGCTGAGCCGTCAGAGATCATTAAAAAATTATTTATGCTAGGAGTTATAGCCACCATCAATCAAGAATTAGATAAAGATGCGATTGAGTTGATTGCCGACGAATACGGTGTGGAAGTGGAAGAAGAAGTACAAATTGATGAAACCGATTTGGAAGTGTACTTTACGGAAGATCAACCGGAAAATTTGGTAAGCCGGCCATCGGTTGTGACGATTATGGGGCATGTTGACCACGGGAAAACGACCTTGCTGGATTCGATCCGCCATACAAAAGTGACGGAAGGAGAAGCAGGAGGAATTACCCAGCATATTGGGGCTTACCAAGTCGAAGTGAACGGGAAGAAGATCACGTTTTTGGATACACCGGGCCATGCAGCTTTTACAACGATGCGGGCACGTGGGGCACAAGTGACAGACATCACCGTGCTGGTTGTCGCTGCCGATGATGGAGTAATGCCGCAAACAATTGAAGCCATCAATCATGCGAAAGCGGCTAATGTGCCTATCATTGTAGCGGTCAACAAAATTGATAAACCATCAGCCAATCCGGATCGTGTCATGCAAGAATTAACAGAATATGGATTGGTTCCTGAAGATTGGGGCGGCGACACGATCTTTGTTCCAATATCAGCCTTAACTGGCGAAGGCATCGATAATTTATTGGAAATGATTCTATTGGTCAGCGAAGTGGAAGAACTAAAAGCAAATCCGAATCGACTGGCGCTCGGAACTGTGATTGAAGCCCGGCTTGATAAAGGCCGTGGTCCTGTTGCCACATTGCTTGTTCAAAACGGTACTCTTCATGTGGGAGATCCGATTGTAGTAGGAAATACTTACGGTCGTGTTCGTGCAATGGTAAACGATATGGGGCGCCGTGTCAAAACGGCTGGACCGTCTACTCCGGTGGAAATTACCGGATTAAACGATGTTCCTCAAGCTGGTGACCGTTTTGTTGTATTTGAAGACGAGAAAAAAGCCCGTCATATTGGCGAGGCGAGGGCTCAACAAGCACTGGCGGCGCAACGAAGTGAAAAAGCCAAAATCAGCCTGGACAATTTGTTTGAACATATGAAACAAGGAGAAATGAAAGAATTAAACATCATTTTAAAAGCGGATGTGCAAGGATCGGTTGAGGCACTGGCCGCTGCTTTGCAAAAAATTGATGTAGAAGGTGTAAATGTAAACATCATCCATACTGGTGTTGGAGCGATTACGGAATCGGATATTATTTTAGCAAGTGCTTCCAATGCCATTGTCATAGGTTTTAATGTTCGTCCAGATGTAAATGCTAAACGTGCGGCTGAAACAGAAAAAGTCGACATCCGTCTGCATCGCATTATTTACAAAGCGATTGAAGAAATTGAAGCCGCAATGAAAGGAATGCTTGATCCGGAATATGAAGAAAAAATGATTGGTCAAGCAGAGGTTCGACAAACGTTTAAAGTTTCTAAAATTGGCACCATTGCAGGTTGTTATGTAACAGAAGGAAAAGTTACCCGTGACAGTGGAGTTCGGCTAATACGAGATGGCATCGTCATCTTTGAAGGAGAGATTGATACATTGAAACGTTTTAAAGACGATGCAAAAGAAGTCAATCAAGGTTATGAATGCGGAATTACCATTAAAAACTTTAATGACATTAAAGAAGGCGATGTCATTGAAGCCTTTGTTATGAAAGAAGTGGAACGTTAAATGATGATCGGCAGCCTGGAAGTCGAATTTTTCATCCAGGATGCCCATTCATTAAAAGAAAAACGGGCTGTACTCCAACGTACGTTAACACGTTTAAAGCAAAAAATGAATGTTTCCGTGGCTGAAATCGACCACCAAGATGTATGGCAACGTACACGAATTGCGATTGTCGCCGTAGCATCGTCACGAAAAGCTTGTGAACGGGAATTGGAGAATGCCCTCCGTTATTTGGATTCATTTCCAGAGTGGGAAAGATTAAGCGCATCTTATGAATGGTTATAGAGATAGAGGTGATCAATATGAACCTTCGTGCAAACCGAGTTGCAGAACAAATGAAAAAAGAGCTGTCTGATATCATAGGCAGAAAAATTAAGGACCCTCGTATTGGTTTTGTCACTGTGACGGATGTCCAATTGACAGGCGACTTGCAGCAAGCAAAAGTATTCATTTCCGTATTAGGAGATGAAAAACAAAAAAAGGATACTTTAAAAGCTCTAGCCAAAGCGAAAGGATTCATTCGCTCCGAAATCGGCCAGCGAATTCGACTGCGGAAAACACCCGATCTTTTTTTTGAATTTGATGAATCCATTGATTATGGCAATCGAATTGAAACGCTTTTAAAAGAAATCACGAGCAGTGATTCCAATCAGCAAGAATAGGGGATAGACCCACAAGTCTATCCTTTTTCTTTAAGGATTCTATATTTTCTTTAAGGATTTCAGGTATATGTTTTGTGAAATAACCATTCAAACGATGTGGAAAATGTTTCGGCATTATCCAAACGAAGGAAACCTGTAAGTCTACAGTTTAGATTCAGGCTAGCCATCCTATATAGAGCCTCAATAAAAAATATTTTCATAGAGATGATGGAACCGTTTAGTTGCAGAAAAAAAGGATGTGAATCGATGGACGGTATTGTAGCACTTTGGAAAGAACGTGGAATGACATCGCATGACTGCGTTTTTCAAGTTAGAAAAATGTTCAAAACAAAACGAGTTGGCCATACGGGTACGCTGGATCCTAATGTATCCGGTGTTTTACCTATCTGTATTGGCAAAGCAACAAAAATTGCCGAATACATCACGAATGCAGGAAAAACGTATGAAGGGGAAGTAACGATCGGGCTTTCCACTACTACAGAGGACGCTGACGGAGAAACTGTAGAAGTGAAGAAGGTAGATAAAACCTTCTCTCGAAATGAAATTTTGGATGTGTTCAAGCGGTTGACGGGAACGATTGAACAAACGCCGCCCATGTTTTCAGCGGTGAAAGTAAATGGAAAGCGACTTTACGAATATGCGAGACAAGGATTGGAAGTGGAAAGGCCCAAAAGGAAAGTAACCATTTATAAAATGGAGCTATTGGATGACCGTGAATGGTTTTCGGGAGAATTTCTCTCCATTCCATTCAGAGTTGTTTGCAGCAAAGGAACATACATTCGGACTCTTGCTGTCATGATTGGCAAAGAGCTCGGATTTCCTGCTCATATGTCCAAATTAACGAGAACAGCATCTGGTGGTTTTTCCAAAATAGATTGTGTCACTCTTTCAGATTTATCGATTCTGGCTGAAAAAAATCAATTGGAAACGGTCCTTTTTCCTCTGGAACAAGGGGTTTCCCATTTGCCGAAATGGAATATTAGTGATAAAGTAGCAGAGAAAGTAACAAACGGAGCAATATTGGAAAAACCTTTTGATTGGCCGGAAAATGGCGGAAAAGTGGCGGTTTTTTACAAAAACCGTTTAATGGCCATTTATCAAACACATCCTATGAAACATCTTTACATAAAGCCAGTGAAAGTATTGAGTTAACGAGATAACGAACAGATGTTAGACTGTTTCCGGCAAGTGCGTTGTTTGGACCGTTTCGCGTCTGTTCATTTCCGCAAGGAGAAAAGCGGAAGAAAGAGGGATAGGTGAGAATAATGAAAGTAACGATGTTGAATCACCCGCATACATTACAAAAAGAGGAACTGCCCCCGATGGCAATGGCATTAGGATTTTTTGACGGGGTGCATAAGGGGCACCGGCAAGTGATTGAGACAGCGAAGAACGTTGCGGCCGAACGAAACTGGAAAAGTGCAGTGATGACGTTTGATCCTCATCCTTCCGTTGTGTTGGGGAAGAAACATCAAACGATTCGGTATATCACTCCTCTTGAGGAAAAAGTCCGAATGATAGAACATCTAGGAATCGATCATTTGTTTGTTATTCGATTTACGTCTGATTTTGCCAACTTGGAACCGCAGCAATTCGTAGATCAATATATTATTGGTTTAAATGTCCAGCATGTTGTGGCAGGCTACGATTTTACATACGGCCGATACGGAAAAGGAACGATGGACACGCTTCCAGAGCATTCTCGTGGTTTATTTACGATCACGAAAGTGGATAAGCTTGCTTACAACGGAGAAAAAGTCAGCTCCACCAAAATTCGCCAATTGCTAACGGAAGGGCAAATCGAAGAAGCCAATCGTCTTTTAGGGCAACCTTATCGAATTACCGGGACGGTGGTCCACGGTGACCAACGGGGAAGAAAAATTGGATTCCCGACAGCGAATGTGGAATGTGATGACGACTATTATCTGCCGAAAACGGGAGTGTACGCGGTGAAAATGAAAGTGAAAGACAAATGGGCGAATGGTGTATGCAATATTGGGTACAAACCTACTTTTAAAAACCGAGATGAACGTTTCTTGTCGATCGAGGTTCACTTATTTGAATTTAACCACTCTATTTACGGTGAAGAAGTGATCGTAGAATGGTACAAGCACATACGTCAAGAGCGCAAATTCAACAGAGTTCAAGAATTAGTCGCTCAGATTGAAAAAGATAAACAATCAGCCATTGAATATTTTCAAAATGAAATCGAATAGACTTGCTTTTTGCCCGAAAACATAGTATTCTAATTATCGTATGAAAAAGAACCATTACTTGGCATGTCGTTGCTCCGGCGCTTGCTCAGTAATTGGGGATTGAAAAGAAATTGGAGGTGAAAAGGATGGCTTTATCACAAGAACGCAAAAATGAGATCATCAATCAATTCAAAACGCACGAGAATGATACTGGTTCTCCAGAAGTTCAAATCGCTGTCCTAACAGAACAAATTAACGTGTTGAACGATCATTTACGTGTTCATAAAAAAGACCACCATTCACGCCGCGGTCTTATGAAAATGGTAGGAAAACGCCGCAATTTATTGACGTATCTACGCAAAAAAAACGTGCAACGCTACCGTGAATTGATTCAAAAACTTGGTTTGCGCCGATAATCAGCAAAAAGCGGGATTTTTCCCGCTTTTTTGTTAGCAGAAAAATAAGTGGCTTTTAGTGCGTGATATAAGTAAGTCAACTTGTACAAAGCCTTTATGTTCCTAGGATGACAGATGCTACATTCGGTAAAAATACATAATACAGAGTATTGTTCTAGATGGGCCTTCCATTTGCGACACTTGAGGTTTGGCATTTTTGTGTATCATCGTTTGATGGAAAAGCCAGCAGAACATGTTCTGTCTATACTTTTCTTGATGACAATGATATTCTTGAAGGCAAGAGTGCGTCATTAGGAATTATGTGATTGAATAGAGAGGAGTTCATTTATGGAGCAAGAGAAACAAACATTTTCTATAGATTGGGCTGGACGCAAACTGACGGTGGAAATTGGACAGGTTGCCAAACAAGCGAACGGTGCCGCGCTCGTGTATTATGGTGATACAGTAGTTTTAAGTACGGCAACCGCTTCAAAGGAACCAAAATCAGTAGACTTTTTCCCGCTTACCGTCAATTATGAAGAAAGATTGTATGCGGTTGGTAAAATCCCAGGCGGCTTTATTAAAAGGGAAGGGCGGCCTAGCGAAAAAGCCATTCTTGCAAGTCGTTTGATTGACCGCCCCATCCGTCCGCTATTTGCTGAAGGATTCCGGAATGAGGTTCAAGTAGTAAGCATGGTGATGAGCGTTGACCAAAACTGTTCATCGGAAATGGCAGCGATGCTTGGATCATCTCTTGCGCTCAGCATTTCCGATATTCCTTTTGAAGGACCGATTGCTGGAGTCATTGTTGGGCGCGTTGATGGAGAATTTATCATAAACCCGACAGTTGAACAGATGGAAAAGAGTGATATCCATTTAACCGTTGCCGGTACGAAAGATGCTATTAATATGGTGGAAGCTGGAGCAAATGAAGTTCCTGAAGAAATCATGTTGGAAGCCATTATGTTTGGCCATGAAGAAATCAAACGGTTGATCGCTTTCCAAGAAGAAATCGTCAAACTGGTTGGCAAAGAAAAAATGGAAGTTCAGCTGTATGAAATTGATCCTGGATTGGAAAAACAAGTTCGTTCCATGTGCGAACAAGAAATGCTGGCTGCCATTCAAGTAAAAGAAAAGCATGCTAGGGATGATGCCATCCAAGAAATAAAAGATCAAGTCGTTGCGGAATTTGAAGAGAAAGAAGATAGCGGGGAAGAAACGATTAAACAAGTGAAAGAAATATTGGATAAAATCGTGAAAGAAGAAGTTCGTCGTTTGATTACAGTCGAAAAAATCCGCCCAGATGGCCGGAAAATCGATGAAATCCGCCCGCTTTCTTCCGCTGTTGGCCTGCTGCCGCGCACGCACGGTTCAGCGCTGTTTTCTCGCGGACAAACACAGGCTTTAAGCGTATGTACATTGGGAGCGCTTGGTGATGTTCAAATCTTAGACGGGCTCGGAATTGAAGAATCGAAACGTTTTATGCATCATTATAATTTCCCGCCTTTTAGTGTTGGAGAAACAGGACCGATGAGAGGACCGGGACGCCGGGAAATTGGGCATGGTGCATTAGGGGAAAGAGCTCTAGAACCTGTTGTTCCAAATGAGAAAGAGTTCCCTTATACCATTCGGCTTGTTTCTGAAGTTTTGGAATCAAACGGATCGACATCACAGGCTAGTATATGTGCCAGTACGATGGCTATGATGGATGCGGGTGTACCGATTAAGGCGCCAGTTGCTGGAATCGCAATGGGATTAGTGAAATCCGGAGAACATTACACGATCTTGACGGATATTCAAGGAATGGAAGACCATCTCGGAGATATGGACTTTAAAGTAGCCGGTACAGAAAAAGGCGTCACCGCTCTGCAAATGGATATAAAAATTGAAGGACTGAATCGTGAAATATTGGAGGAAGCGCTTCAACAAGCTAGAAGAGGAAGATTGAAAATCCTTGAACATATGATGAGCACCATCTCTAAACCGCGAACCCATTTATCGATGTATGCTCCTAAAATTTTGTCCATGACCATCAATCCGGATAAAATCCGCGATGTCATTGGACCAAGCGGAAAACAAATCAACAAAATCATCGAAGAAACAGGAGTTAAAATTGATATTGAACAGGATGGAACGATCTTTATTTCTTCGGTCGATGAAGAAATGAATAATAAAGCCAAAAAGATCATTGAAGATATCATCCGGGAAGTCGAACCAGGGCAAATTTACCTTGGGACGGTCAAACGGATTGAAAAATTTGGCGCTTTCGTGGAAATTTTCAATGGAAAAGATGGCTTAGTGCACATTTCTGAATTGGCGGAAGAAAGAATTCGAAAAGTGGAAGATGTTGTATCGATCGGAGACCAAATATTAGTGAAAGTCATCAATATTGATGAGCATGGTCGAATCAATTTATCGCGGAAAGCTGTGTTAAAAGAACAAAAGAAAAAAAGTGAACAAGCATAATTTTCATCCAACCATTGAAACCGGTTTTCATCCTATGGTATAAATAATGAGTAAAGAGGTCAGGGATTCCCTGGCTTTTTTGTTGCAGAATAACGCTTGGAAAAACTGTTCTAACTGTCCCTCTTTTTTCATATGATAGTGAAGGGGGAGGGAAAACCGTGGCTAATTCAAGACGAATCTTTGGCATCCTTTTTTTATGTGTGCTATCCTTTTTCATTGTGGATAACCCTATGACGACCCAATTCTTATCTTCTTTGAAATCAGAGGCGCTTTCTGCAGATGCCAGGGCTGAGCCATCTTTGTACAACCAAATCAAAGCAGCTGATCATAAATATTCCCGAAAAGCGCAAGATGCCGTGATTGATCGGGTTTGGAAAAAAATTCCCGGATATAATGGGATAAAAGTGGATGTGAAACGTTCTTATGAAAAAATGAAAAAAGATGGAAAGTTTAATGAGGATAGACTCGTCTTTCATCAAACGAAACCTCACGTTCATTTACATAATCTTCCTCCAGCGCCCATATACCGCGGCCATCCGGACAAGCCGATGGTTAGTTTTGCGGTGAATGTGGCATGGGGAAATGAGTATTTGCCTAAAATCCTTTCTGTCTTAAAAAAGCATCATATCCATGCCACTTTTTTTCTGGAGGGGCGTTGGGTAAAGAAAAATCCGGATTTAGCAAAAATGATTGTGGACGGTGGGCATGAAGTAGGGAATCATTCCTTCACACATCCAGACATGAAATCCCTCTCATCCGACCGAATTAGGGAAGAATTGATCAAGACGAATCAAGTGATAGAGGCGACGACAGGAAAAAACGTTTCGCTTTTTGCGCCTCCAAGTGGAAGCTATCGCGATGAAGTTGTCAAAATTGCGGACAGTCTAGGGATGGAAACGATCATGTGGACCGTTGATACCATTGATTGGAGAAGTCCTGCCCCAGGCGAATTGGTGAATAGGGTCATTTCCAATATCGGACCGGGGTCGATTGTTCTCATGCATCCGACAAAAAGCACCGAAGCTTCTTTGGAACGATTAATCACAAAAATTCAAGAAAAAAAACTGAAGATCAACACGGTGTCTCAGTTATTAAACGAAGAACGCATTTTTCCAATAGAAGATGAGAAAAATGACGAATAATGGAAGCAGCAAGATAGGAGGATGCAATTTGATCAAAACATATACTTGTCAGAATGGAGTAAGAATCGTATTAGAAACTATTCCTACGGTCCGTTCCGTTGCAATCGGAATTTGGGTAGGAACCGGATCGAGAGATGAAACTCCAGAAAACAATGGCATTTCCCACTTTTTAGAGCATATGTTTTTTAAAGGGACGGAGTCAAAAAATGCCAAGGAAATTGCCGAAAGCTTTGATAGCATTGGTGGACAAGTCAATGCGTTCACATCGAAAGAATATACGTGCTATTATGCAAAAGTTCTTGATAATCATGCCTCATATGCATTGGAACTGTTAGCAGATATGTTTTTTCATTCTACATTTGATGAAGAAGAATTAAAAAAAGAAAAAAATGTCGTTTTAGAAGAAATTAAAATGTATGAAGACACTCCTGACGACCTTGTACACGACTTATTAAGTAAAGCAGCATACGGCCGGCATCCTTTAGGATTTCCTATCCTTGGAACAGAAGAAACGTTGGCAAGCTTTACTAGCCAAAAATTAAAAGAATATATGCATAATATGTATACTCCAGATCGTGTAGTCATCTCCATCGCTGGAAACGTCGATGAAATGTTTATGAAAGAAGTAGAAAAGCGATTTGGCTCTTATGAAGGTGGAAAACATGATCGGGCATCCGTTCATCCCACATTCCATGCGGATCGGATTTCTAAAACAAAAGACACCGAGCAAGCTCACTTATGCATCGGTTTTAAAGGGTTGGAAGTCGGACATGAAAATATTTACAATATCATCATTCTAAACAATATACTGGGCGGCAGTATGTCTTCAAGACTGTTCCAAGAAGTGAGGGAGCAAAGAGGGCTCGCTTATTCCGTCTTTTCGTATCATTCGTCTTATCGTGACAACGGGATGATCGCCATCTACGGCGGTACAGGGGCCGATCAGCTTGATCAGCTTTCTGGAACGATCTTTGAAACGTTGGATCATTTAAAACAACAGGGTATTACGGAGAAAGAGCTACATAACAGTAAAGAACAGCTAAAAGGCAATTTAATGCTAGGCTTGGAAAGCACAAACAGCCGTATGAGCCGCAACGGCAAAAACGAATTATTGCTGAAACGGCACCGCACATTGGATGAAATGATTCAGTTGATTGATCAAGTGAATATTGAGACCGTCAATGAATTGGCAAAAGACTTATTCTCGAAACCATATGCCCTTTCGTTGATCAGCCCAGATGGGAATTTACCGGCATTCCTTTTATAATTTCATTTCTGGGATTCTGTTCCCCTTATAGTGGATAAAAAGCTGCTATGAGGGGTTTTTTTATAGTTAGAAATCCCCTTCAAAAAAGAAGTTTGTATGTTGATCTCGAGTAAAGCTTTTTAGTTGAAAATGGTGCACAATTGATGCAAATCTGATCAATGAAGCTAGATTCGGTTTAAAAAAATCATGAACGTTGCTATGAACGGTTGACACGTATCCAATTTTATGATGCTACATTTCCACTTTGTATGTAAACTATATATAAAATAGGTTGACAATTCAATATGGAAAGATTATGCTAGCTTTGTAGAGATAGAAAGGGGAGAGGGTGTTGAAACCAAGAAATATAAAGGCGATTGATTTAACGATGATGGCATTGTTTGCTGCATTGATGGTGATCGGGGCCAATATTACTTCTTTTGCTCCTTTTATGGTCATTAATGGGGTGCCCATTACGCTGCAAACGTTCTTTGCCTTGTTGGCTGGTGCTGTCCTTGGCAAACGACTAGGGGCCATCTCTATGACTGTTTATGCACTAATTGGAATTATAGGCGTACCAGTTTTTGCCCAATTTAAAGGCGGTATGGAAATGATTTTTAGCCCTACATTTGGGTTTATATTATCCTTTATTTTGGCTGCGTATAGTACTGGCTGGATTATTGAAAAAAAGAAAACACAGACAGCCTATGTAATCGCTTCATTAGCCGGTATGGCAGTCAATTATCTTTTCGGAACAAACTGGATGTATATGGCGATGAAATTATGGGCGGATGCTCCGCCGGCTTTTTCTTATAAAACAGCTTGGCTGACAATGTTAGTCCCGCTTCCGAAAGATATCCTTTTATCTGTTTTTGCCGGGTTTCTTGCTTATCGACTAGAACGTACTGTACTTTCCAAAAGCAAATTGCACAATCAAAACGTATAGAAAGAAGGGAAAAAATGTCTAGATGGATCGAACTGGCTGAAAACGTTTTAAATGGTGATGAAATAAGCGATTTGGAAGCGATGAATATTTTGAATTGCCCCGATGATGAATTGCTTGAATTACTGCAGGGGGCTTATCGAATTCGGCACCACTATTACGGCAACAAAGTAAAATTAAATATGATTTTAAATACAAAATCAGGCCTCTGCCCCGAAAACTGCAGCTACTGCTCTCAATCTGTTATATCCACAGCACCGATTGAAAAATATCGGATGATGGACAAAGAAACGATTTTGAAAGGAGCAGAAAGAGCACGGCAATTAAATGCGGGAACGTTTTGTATCGTGGCGAGCGGCAGAGGACCTAGCGATAAAGAAGTGGAACATATTGCCTCCGCTGTGGAAGAAATGAAAGAACGCTATCAAATGAAAATATGTGCTTGCTTAGGGTTGTTGAAACCGGAACAAGCCAAACGGTTGAAAGAAGCAGGGGTAGACCGTTACAACCATAATATCAATACATCGGAACGCCACTATGAAAACATCACGACATCGCATACGTATGAGGATCGCGTGGAAACCATTGAAACCGTAAAAGAAAGCGGCATTTCCCCTTGTTCGGGTGTCATAGTCGGAATGAAGGAAACAAAAGAAGATGTCATTCACATGGCACGCAGTTTGCATATTTTAGACGCTGATTCGATCCCAGTTAACTTTTTAAACCCGATAGAAGGAACGCCGCTCGAAGGCGTAAGGGAGCTTAATCCAATCTATTGTTTAAAAGTCCTTTGTTTATTTAGGTATATCAATCCATCAAAGGAAATTCGCATTGCCGGCGGTAGAGAGGTTAACTTACGCAGTTTACAGCCATTTGGACTCTATCCAGCCAATTCGATTTTTATCGGAGACTATTTGACAACGGAAGGCCAGGAAACAACCGCAGATCATCAAATGATTAAAGATTTAGGTTTTGAAATTGAAATCGTTCAAGAAAAAGAACAGGTGATTTAGCTGATATAACAAAGACAATAAAGGAAGATTAGCCGTCTTGCAGACCGCCGCTTTAATCAAGCGACGGTTTTTGTCATTCATGGAGGATTGTTTCCAATCGTATTATAGAGCAGAATGGTTGGGACTGTGTAAACATATGTGCAAAACAACATAAACAAGGGACTGAAATGAAAATGTACATGTCGGATTGGATTATACGTGAAACAATACGCAAGCCTTTAATGAAACTATTTGTTTGAATATCTTAAACTATTTACCAGAAAATTTTTTATTTTGCGATATATGATTTACATTTATTTCTAATCATGATATCATTTTGATATAATAAAATTGCAATAAAAAGGGGAAATGGAAGTTGAAAGAGAAAAATGCATGGCATATGAACGGATTTATTGGAATTTTCTTAATTGCTGTACTCTTAGCCGGGGCCTTTTTTACAATGATTCAAGATCTTTTTTTTCCTGCTGTTTTATTGGTTTTACTTGCCGTACTGATTGGGAGCGGCCTCACCATTGTGCAGCCAAACCAAGCCAATGTTGTCGTTTTCTTCGGACGCTATGTAGGTACTATTCGAAAAAGCGGTGTAGCTTTAACAGTTCCATTTACGAATAAGAAAAAAGTGTCTCTTCGCGTTCGAAATTTTAATAGCAAAAAATTGAAAGTAAATGATGTGGAAGGAAATCCGATTGAAATTGCTTCCGTCATCGTCTTTAAAGTCATCGATTCGGCAAAAGCAACTTTTGATGTGGATGATTATGAACAATTCGTGGAAATCCAAAGCGAAGCTGCCATCCGCCATGTAGCAACAAAGTATCCTTATGATACGTTTGATGACCATCATATTACATTAAGAGGCAATGCAGATATTGTTTCCAAAGAATTGGCCGACGAATTGCAAGAACGGTTAAACGTAGCGGGAGTTCAAGTAATCGAAGCGAGGCTGACCCATTTGGCTTACTCGACAGAAATTGCGAGCGCCATGCTTCAGCGTCAACAGGCGGCAGCTATTCTATCTGCAAGAAAAATGATTGTAGAAGGTGCTGTCAGTATGGCCCGAATGGCTGTCGATCAGCTCGCTAGCGACGGAACGATTGAACTTGATGAGGAAAGAAAAGTGAACATGGTGAATAATTTAATGATCGCCATCATATCCGATCGCGGCACCCAGCCGGTCATTAATACCGGAAGCTTATACTAATGGTTGTGGAGCAAAATGGCGAACAAGAAAAATTTTCCGTTGAGAATTGATCCTGAATTGTATGCAATCATTGAACGATGGGCACAAGAAGAATTCCGCAGTGTGAATTCCCATATTGAATTTTTATTAAGAGAGGCTGCTCGTCGTGAAAAAAGATTAAAAAAGAGAAAAAAAGAGGATGAATAGTTTTTTTAAACACTTGCTTTTGATTCATAAATGATAAGAGGATATGATGTTCTTTCAAGAACGTATATCCTCTTTTTTATAGACGCATACATGGGACGGATCGATAAAAGGGATTAGCTGAATGTTCTATCATTCTTTTAGACTAGGAAAAAAGGCAGAAGGGAAATCATTGTTTATTTCTAATAAAATATGTTAATATTCCAATATATTATAATTTTCTGAATAATGGAGGGGATGAGTGATGCACGTTCCTTTAGTACTGACAGATTTTTTAGATCGCGCTGCTGATCTGTATGCAGAAAAAATTGGAGTGATTAATGACGATCGCTACTTCACTTATCGACAATTAAAAGAAAGAGTGAATCAGTTGTCTCATGGGTTGTATTCACTAGGCATCCAGAAGGGAGATCGAGTGGCGTATTTGGCGCCCAACACATTGGAAATGCTTGAAGGTTTTTATGGAATTTTTCAGCTAGGAGCTATTATGGTTCCTTTGAATATTCGATTGAAACCTGAAGATTATTTGTTTATGCTAAATCATAGTGAATCGAAAGTACTGTTTGTCGACCAAGATCTTTATCATTTGATCCAACCGGTGAAAGACCGTCTAGAGACCGTTGAACATATTATTGTTCATTATAAAGACAAAGACAACAAGGAAGTGGATTATGACAATTGGTTGAGCAGTTTTCCAACAAGCGATGTGGAACGACCCGAAATCGATGAAGAAGATGTATGCAGTTTATTATATACTAGTGGGACAACTGGGAACCCAAAAGGGGTTATGTTGACACATCGCAATAATTATCTTCATGCACTTTGGTCAATGCATCATTTGCGTGTTACTGACCGCGACACTATACTTCATGTACTGCCCATGTTCCACGTCAACGGATGGGGAGCCCCCTTTTATTTTACAGCCAATGGAGCAACTCATGTAGCTTTGAGAAAAGTGGAAGCAAAAACGATATTTGATTTAGTGCAAAAGCATCGTGTAACCTTTATGGAAATGGCTCCAACCGTATTGAATTCCTTGCTTCAATATAATGAAAAGCATCATCCAGTAATCGAACAAGATGTACGCGTTGTCATTGCTGGATCAGCCCCTCCGCCTTCTTTTGTGAAACGAGTAGAGAATGAACTCGGGTGGGAGTTTATCCAAGTTTACGGAATGACGGAAAGTACACCATTAAATTTGGTTTCCACTGTCCGTTCCCATTTGAGCCATTTGCCTTTGGAAGAGCAATGGCGTATGAAAGCAAAAGCCGGCTATCCGATGATTAGCTGTCAAGTTAAGGTTGTCCATGAACGTGGTGAGGAAGTAGCGCGAAATGGAAAAGAAATAGGAGAAGTGGTCATTCGTAGCAACGCCGTGATGAAAGGTTATTGGAAAAACGAAGAAGCTACGATGGAGGCGATCCGTAACGGCTGGCTTCACACCGGCGATATGGGGACGATTGACCAGTACGGGAATATCGATATTGTGGACCGCAAAAAAGATATTATTATTAGCGGCGGTGAAAATATTTCTTCTATTGAAGTCGAGGGCGTTCTCTATGAGCATCCAGCTGTATTAGAGGCAGCCGTCATCGCTGTACCGCATGAAAAGTGGGGAGAAACTCCGCATGCTTTTGTCGTCAAGAAACCGAACGAAATCGTAACCGAACAAGAATTAATCGAGTTTTCTCGCTCAAAGTTAGCTCATTTTAAAGCGATTACAGGAGTAACATTTGTGGACGAACTGCCGAAAACGGCTTCGGGTAAAATTCAGAAGGTGTTATTAAGAAATAATTATTGGGAATCAAAAGGGATGACAGGGCGATTTGTCAATTAATACAATGAGGCGGCAGGATTTCAATCTTGCCGTCATTTTCTTGCATTTTGTTCATATCATCTTCTTAATAAAGTCATTTACAAGTCATAGCGAATCCATTTTTTTCATAAAAATGGGAGACTGATTTCCTCTTTTGATCTGTACGTTTATTCAGTGTGCAGAATAGAAGATGATAGGAAAAAATGGTGTACGTTGAATGAATTTTCATTTACAATAGAATGAGGAGGGCGTACTCGGCTCTCCTTTTTCTATCGTATTGGAAATGAGACATGTTTCATAAAGAAAAGATGAAATTGTCTGTGAAAGGTATATCCTTTTTAGGAGATGAAAAGAATGAAAATTCCCGTTCTTGATACATTGAGTCGACCTTTGCGAGATTTGCGAATTAGTGTGACCGACCGCTGTAATTTTCGCTGTCAGTATTGCATGCCCGCCGAAATTTTTGGTCCAGATTTTGTTTTTTTACCGAAAGAACAAGTGCTTTCGTTTGAGGAAATAGAAAGATTGGCAAAGATTTTTAGCAGATTGGGAGTCAGGAAAATCCGAATTACAGGCGGGGAACCACTCATGAGAAAAGAGCTTTCCTCCCTCATTCAGCGGTTGCTGAAAATTCCCGGCATTCAAGATATTGGGCTCACAACCAATGGCGTGTATTTACCAAAATACGCCCGAGATCTGAAAAAAGCGGGTTTAAAGCGGGTGAATGTCAGCCTCGACGCCTTGAATGATGATATTTTTATGAAAATGAATGGGCGCGGAGTCCGTTCCAAGACAGTCATAAAAGGGATTGACGCTGCTCTCGCCCATGATCTTCAAGTGAAAATTAACATGGTCGTCCAAAGAGGTATAAATGAAGAAGAGATCTTGCCGATGGCAGAATTTTGTCGAAAAAAAGGACTTTCTCTCCGTTTTATTGAATTTATGGATGTTGGAAATTCAAATGGATGGAAATTAGATCAAGTGGTAACAAAAAAAGAAATATATGAAAAATTAAGTGACCGTTATCAATTAGAACCAGTAGAACCAACGTATTTTGGCGAAGTGGCTCAACGGTATCGCTATCAGGGTGAAAAAACGGAAGTCGGTTTTATCACTTCTGTTACAGAATCTTTTTGCTCAAGCTGCACAAGAGCCAGAATTTCGGCCGAAGGAAAACTTTATACTTGTCTGTTTGCTAGTGAAGGCTATAACTTGCGAGATCTTCTACGCAACGGGGCAACAGATGAAGAAATCGCTCAAAAAGTAGCGGACATTTGGAACCGCCGCAAAGATCGCTATTCAGATGAACGTTTAGCCAATACTCATCATCCTCGCAAAAAAATTGAAATGTCCTACATCGGTGGATAAATAATCCAAAAAGAATCAATCAAAACGTATTCTCAAAACGAACAAGAGATGAGCAGTCAGAATAGGTAGACTCTTTACAAGTGTTGAACCTTGTTCAAGAGGAGGTTGCGTATGATAAACAAGGAGCTAAAGGAATTGACTGAAGAGATCAATGATCAATTCCTCCTATCAAGCTTGTTTGAAAATAAAACGACACTAGGGAAAATGTGGTATAATCGACAAAGAATGAAGACGAAAAGAGAAGAACATCATTTGAAGACTTGGTCACTTTCCATCTGAAAAAGAGATTGGGAACGGAAAAATCATTCATTCACGCTATATGCCGATAAATCGAATGATTGCAATCAAGTTGTATTTATCCAACTGGACCAAAGAGTGGAAACATTGGCTGAAATCGGCTAGAAGTTGCCAGTATAGCTGATAAAACAAAAGACAAATGGTCCAAGAGGAATGATGGTGATAGATAGAAAGGATGAGGATCATGGTTGAACGCAGAAACCCGATCCAAGTTGGCGAAGCAGTCCGGAGAATCATGGAATGGAAGCAGCTTGGAGAAATAGAATATGTAGATATTGATGCGTGTAATCGCCGCTTTCTAGGGAAGCCATTAGTGGCTGATCATGATGTACCGCCCTTTGACCGCTCCCCCTATGATGGTTTTGCCGTCCGCAGCGAAGATACCACAGAAGCTACTAGCGACAGTCCGGTTTTTCTCGAAGTCATTGATGAAATCGGCGCTGGCCAAGTAAGTCCTTTTCGAGTTGGAAAAATGGAGGCAATCCGTATTATGACAGGAGCGGCTATTCCGGAAGGGGCGGACTGTGTTGTCATGCTTGAATTAGCTCATGAGGAACAGCGGGATGGCAAAACGTTTATTGCGATTAAGCGGCCGTTCCAAAAACATGACAATATTTCCTTTAAAGGAGAAGATGCCAAGAAAGGGCAGCCCTTAATAAAAGAAGGAATTCAGATTAATCCCGGTGTGAAAGCGTTGCTGGCAACGTTCGGTTATGCAAAAGTGCCCGTTGTGAAACCTCCCACTGTCGGTGTGCTTACAACAGGATCGGAGTTATTAAATGTAGATGAAGATCTAGTGCCGGGAAAAATCCGGAATTCCAACCTATATATGATCGCTTCGCAAATTGAAAGAGCAGGCGGAAAGGTCAAAACATACGGGCAATGCGCCGATGATGTCGACTCGGTATTAGACGCTGTCAAAACTGCGTACAAAGAGTGCGATATTGTGATTACGACCGGTGGAGTTTCCGTAGGAGATTTTGACTTTTTGCCGGAAATTTACCGTCAAATGAATGCCGAAGTTCTTTTTAACAAAATCGCTATGCGTCCTGGAAGCGTCACAACGGCAGCTGTTTTGGATGGAAAGCTGATGTTTGGGTTATCCGGAAATCCTTCTGCTTGCTATGTTGGATTTGAACTGTATGTTCGCCCTATCATGCGTTATTGGCTTCATTCGCCAAATCCCTACTTGCGTCAAGGAAAAGCTTTTTTACAAGCGGATTTTCCAAAACCGAATCCTTTTTCCAGATTTGTACGCAGTAAAGTGTTTTACGGTGAAGATGGCAAGCTATATGTACAGCCGGTCGGATTGGATAAATCGGGTGTGGTTTCCTCATTAGCATGGTCAGACTGTTTGATGGTACTTCCAGGAGGAACAAGAGGGTTTGGAAAAGGAGATCTTGTAGACGTTCTCTTTCTCGAAGACAACACAGGGAGTGAATCGTATTGGAAAGAGAGCAAAACATTTTCCAAATAGTCGGTTATCAAAATAGCGGAAAAACAACTTGGATCGAATATTTGCTGGAATATGCTTCTTCACACGGAAAAATGGTGGGCACAGTGAAACATCATGGACACGGTGGACGACCTTTGATCGGAGATGAAGGAAAAGATACAGAAAGGTACAGGAAAAAGGGCGCTTATGCTGCAACAGTAGAAGGCGGAAATACAGCCGTTATCACGATCAACGGCCAATGTTGCCTAGAGGATGTTTTGAAACTGTATCAGTTGCTTCCTCTTGATTTGATTTTGATTGAAGGCTATAAAAAGGCTTCGTTTCCTAAAGCGGTTATTATTCACCGTGAAGAGGATAAGAACTTGTTGGAATTGGAAAATGTTCAAGCCATCATCACTCCTTTTCCCCAGCAATTTAATCGAATTCCTGCTTTTCACGTTGAGGATAAAGAATCAATGGCTGAATGGCTCTGGAACTATTTCTCGTTATAGATAGAAAAATATCGCAAAAATCTTAAATGAATCGAACCATTTCTGCGAAAAAATATTTGCTGTGGATAATAAGACGATTTTCAAGTAAGGATCGTGTTGAGAAATGGTCAACGAGGAAGGCAATGAAGCAAAGTTCAGTCTTGTTCATTGGCTTTATGGTGTCCAACTTCAAACGATAGAAATGAAGCCGGATTGTTAGCTTTATTCTTTTCTAGCATTTTTTGAATGGTGAAAGCTTTCATTTAGTCAGTATTGCGATTTCGACTTGTTTGTAAAAGTTTCAAAAAGTAAAGCAGCTTAGCTTGAGAACGGCAAATGAAAACAGCTGAAAAAACACTCAGCGGGAAAACCCGCTGAGAAATCGGTCTTTTATTGCAGTCGGTTTTCGACTTCGCGGCAAACTTCATCGGCGCTTAAGCCGTCGGCGTTGATGACTGGCCCTTTTATTGCAGTATTTTGAA
>JADBKC010000183.1 GCA_014896555.1 Caryophanales bacterium
CGTTAACCCCTCATACTTATTCACCCAGCCTAATTGCTGAATCGTAAGGAAATTTGGAATCATCGTCGCTTCCCATGGGATCATCATCGTAGATAAAAAGAGGAAAAAGATCCAATTGCTCCCTTTAAAAGGAATAAAAACGAATGCATAGGCTGCCAAACTACATACTATTAACTGCCCAATCATCACAAGAAAAGAAACGATCATGCTATTCTTGAGATAATGCATTAACGGTAATCGTTCAAAGACTTTTGTATAATTTTCAAAGCTGAAAGACTCCGGTAGAAATTTTCCTTGCAGTATTTCTCCTCCTGTCATAAAGCTGATCATGAATGCATACAATATTGGAAAAAAAACGATAAGCGCCATAACAATCAATGTGACATATAAAAGAAATCGCTGAAATCGTCTCATTGATAATGCACCTTCTTTTCTCCAAACTTAAACTGTAAAATTGTTACGATGAAAATACAAATAAACAAAAATACTGCTTGAGCACTAGCGGTACCAAATTGATAATTAATGAATGCTTCTTTATAAATAGAATAAACAATGAGATTAGTAGATTCAGAAGGGCCGCCTTTTGTCAAAATATCGATTTGTCCAAACGTTTGAAAAGCATTAATGAGTGAAATTGTAATAATAAAAAATAGGGTCGGTGACAGCATCGGAATCGTAATTTTTCTTAATTGATACCAATAGCTTGCACCTGCGATTCTTGCATTTTCATATAAATGCTCGTCTATATTTTGCAAGCCTCCTAATAAAATCAAAAAGGAAAATCCTAGGTTTAGCCATATTGTTGAGATAGAAACAGAAATTAATGCCCATTTCGGATCAAGCAGCCACTGCACTTCCGGAAAACCAAATATGCCTAGTAATCGATTGAACATTCCGACACTTGGATGAAATAGAAATAGCCAAATGACAGATGATGCTGCAACAGAAATCCCCATTGTGGATGAGTAAATAGTGCGAAAAAAACCGATTCCTTTTACCTTTTCATTTGCTAATAAAGCTAAGCATAAGGATAATATCACCCCAGCCGGTACTGTATATAAAACGAATAAAATAGTGGCTTTCATGCTTTTTCGAAAACTTTCCGATTCAAATAAATATTGATAATTTTCTAATCCGACTGGCAACACTGGATTTCCTTGTTGATCTGTTAAAAAGAAGCTTAAATAAATTGTTTTAAACATTGGATAAAAAACAAAAACAGAAAATAAAAGAATAGAAGGGAGTAAATATAAAAGCGCAATTCTTGCATGAGCTGATTTTTTCCAAAAGCTAATTTTTGGCGAAGAATACATAGTCGCACTTTGTTTCTCAACCGCTCCTCTCATACGGATACCTCATGCTCAAGTACGTGGTTTTCTATGTTAGTCGGAGCTTTCATAGCTGCTCCGGTCTTATCATGAAATAAACAAACTGATTCATAATCGATCGCAATAGGTACGATATCCTCTACTTGAATTTTCCATTGGCCGGGCCATTTTGCTGACCATTCCTTGTCTTTTATTTGAAAAACGAGAATGGTTTCTGTTCCAAGAACTTCGATATGCTTTACCTTCACGAAAATCTTTGTTTTCCCTTCTTGTTCATTTGTAAAAGGTTTTAAATGTTCCGGTCTAATTCCGACAATTACATGATCGCTCGTCCATATTTCAGTTTGTGAAGTTGGTACTTGTAATGTTATGTTTTCGTCTATCACGATTTCGCTCGTTTCTTTATGTATATGTGCATCCACAATATTCATTGGAGGAGAGCCGAAAAAAGTTGCAACAAACGGGTTGGCAGGTTGATTATAAATGTCGATCGGCTTTCCTATTTGTTGAATTTTCCCATCATGCAAGATCATGATTCTATCTCCCATTGTCATTGCTTCTACTTGATCATGCGTAACATAAATCATCGTTATTCCCAATTGTCGTTGTATTTGTTTAATTTCTGATCTCATATGTGCTCTTAATTTGGCATCTAAATTGGATAAAGGCTCATCCATTAAACAGATTGGCGACTGATTGACGATTGCTCTGGCTAATGCTACTCTTTGTCGTTGCCCACCGGATAAGGCCCTCGGTTTTCTGTTCAAATAAGGTTCTAATCCCAGCATTTCCGCTACTTCTAAACAACGGCGATTCCTTTCTTCTTTGGGAACTTTTTTCACATGGAGTCCAAATACAATGTTTTCTTTGACTGTTAAATGAGGGTATAACGCGTAATTTTGAAATACCATGGAAATATTTCGTCTGCTTGGAGGAAGTAAATTTGCTTCTTGATCACCAATTTTTAAAATTCCGTCTGTTATCTCTTCCAATCCAGCAATCATTCGCAACAATGTACTTTTCCCGGAACCGGATGGACCAACTAAAACAAAGAATTCACCCGGTTCAATCGTGACATTGATATTTGAGATCACTTCATTTTTTTGATCATAGGATTTCGATATATTGATTAATTCCACTTTTTTCAACCTCTCGATCCTCCTTTACACTATGCAAAATGATCTGATTTCTATTATCATATCACTATATTTTATCAATTTTTGTAAAATACCAATGTCAAATGTAAAGATTATATTTATTATTGTTAATATTGTTAATCTTCTCATTCACGTGTTTCCGATAATTAGCAAAAAGGAGATGGAACGATTCATTTCCAATGGGGTAGACGGAATATTTACAGATCATATCCATTTATTTGCAAACGCAGTGAAAAACATCGAAGAAAAAGGAAGGGCACGTTGTAAAGCGGTCTTTATTCCAGTTCATCTTTAAACGGCAGGGAGCCCTACCGTTTTCAATCACGACACTTTAAAACGTTTTACGATTCGACTAAGCATCTGTGAATGATCAGATAGTTCTGTTGCTTCTGCTGCTAATTGGTGGACTCCATTTGCTTGTTCATTCATACTTTGAACCGTTTCGATCACTTGATCTGTGAAATGTTCAGCAATATCATTGATTTCAGAAATAATTTTTTCTAACTGTTCTCCGTCCTTAATGAATAAATCAAAGGATTGGTGATTGGCCAATACTGCTTCTTTCGTCTGTTCAGATGCTTGATTCAGCTTGCGAATAGATTCACCGGCGACTTTTACAACATGAACTCCATCACGAATGAAAGCTATATTTGACTCGACATCTTTTACTGCTAATCCCAAGTCATCTCTTGTTCCTTTTAATGTACTGAGAATGCCAGCAGCAAAAGTATTCGTATCTTCCGCTAATTTACGAACCTCTTCTGCAACAATCGCAAATCCTTTACCTGCTTCTCCAGCTCTTGCAGCTTCAATTGAGGCGTTTAGAGCTAGTAGATTCGTTTGTTCAGCAATCTTTGTAATGGCTGACACCTTTTGCATGATATGATCTGCTTGATTAACAATTTGCATAATTTGTTTCGCAGATTGTTGGACACTATTTTGGATTTGTTGCATTTTTTCTTCTGAAAAGGCAACAGCTGCAGTCCCTTCTTCTGCAACCATTGAAGCATCTTCAGACACTTGAAGAGTTTTCTTGATGTCTGTTTGCATCCTTCTAATCCCCTGCATCATATTCTGTACCATTGCATTGGCTGACTGTAATGAGGATAATTGATTTTCTGTTCCGCTTCGAAAAGAATTCATCGTTTCTTCAAATTCAGCAAACGTTTCTGACAATCGTTGAGCTTCTAGTGCCTGTGTTTCACTTGCCTTATTAACGGCTTGCGAAGCCTTGTTTAGTTCAATCACAATATTTTTCATCCCTAAAACAATTTTATTTATTTCAAAACCAATTTGTTGAAATTCAGTTCGAGACTTCTCTTTTACTTCAGCAGTTAAATCACCTGCAGAGATCCGCCTTGTTACCCCGTACCA
>JADBKC010000022.1 GCA_014896555.1 Caryophanales bacterium
TGCCCATCATATCAGAATCCAGTCCTGTGACCACGCAACAATCGCAGCCGCGGGCGTCAGACTCCTTTTTCAATTCCACCACTTGATGTCCTCTTTCCTTTAAGGCATCGGACACATTGTGCAATGATTCTTCTACTCCGATTTTTGCCATTGCTAACACCTCCCTTCCTATCGTTTTCTTTGTGGAAAAGATTTATACACATATGGCGGCGTTTTATCGAAAATGATGACAAATGGATCTTTTTTCTCCATTCAATGGGTGGATGAGTTACAATAAAATTAATTCTTCTTTGAATTTTCGAAAAATGAGGGGTGTGAATCATGAAACAAGGATTCATTTTTGTATTACAAATCGCTTTTTTATGGCTTATCAATGAAATTAGCTATAAAATGGTCGAATTTTTTCATATCCCCATTCCAGGAAATGTACTGGGAATGGTGATTTTATTTATACTGCTTCTAACTGGGGCTGTAAACATTCGCTGGGTGGAGAAGGGGGCTTCATTTTTAAATAAACATTTAGCGTTCTTCTTTATTCCCATTTCAGTCGGTTTCATGAGCTACGGGAATTTTTTTGTCAAAAATGGACTTGCATTGGCGGTCGTCTTACTAGGCAGCTCCATTATCGGTCTGTTGATTACAGGGTATACAAGTCAATGGCTGGGAAAAGAGAAAGAAGGGAACGTGAATGAAGATCGCCATTACAGTATTTAGTATGGCCGTGACGATAGCGGCTTATTGGATTTCTCGAATTTTGGCCCGTAAATACCCATCACCTTTGACTACACCTGTTTTTTTGAGCACGGTACTCATCATTATTGTGCTTACGACATGTGGAATAGACTATAAAGATTATGGGCTGGCCAAGGATATAATGACTTATCTGCTTGGTCCTGCGACAGTGGCGCTTGCTGTTCCGTTGTATCATAACAAAGATTTGCTATTGAAGAAATGGATGCCGGCACTTGCCGGACTCGTCCTGGGCACATTTTCAACCATCATTTCTGCTGTTTTACTTGCCAAACTATTTGATTTTTCGGAAATCATTGCAGCATCAGCAGCGACCAAATCGGTCACAACGCCAGTTGCCATAGAAGAAGCTAAGATTATCGGGGGAGATCCTGCTCTTTCGGCGATCTTTGTCATGATCGCCGGCATTTTTGGAGCGATGTTTGGACCATGGCTTCTGAATTTGACGAGGATATCAGATCCATTTTCTAGAGGACTAGCCATTGGTACGGTTTCTCATGGCATCGGCACAGCACAAATACTGTCAGAAGGGTCGTTGCCGGGAGGAGTGTCAGGCGCTGCCATGGGGTTTGCTTCTATTTTGACATCAGCCGTTCTTCCTTGGTTGTTTCCGCTCCTGTTTTGACGGATAAATAAGATTTAAGTCACGGACGATGATTTTTCATTCTAAAAATAAAACAGCTGATATGATGTATAAAAAGCGTCTGTCTAGGTAAAGTAAGACAGAGGTGATGGAAAGTGAGTAAACGAGTAAAAAAAGATCCTTCCACCATTGGTTTAAGCTCTTCCCAAACGGAAGGACAAGGAACTACGGAACGAGAAATGGCTGGCAATGTAAGCCGGTCATCATCAGAAAAAAAACAGAAAAAGTTTTGATTTTCATTGGTTTCCTCCGGTTTCCATTGGACATACTGTCTTATTCCGGAGGAGGCTGATTTTTTTTGAAAAATTAGGGGCCAAGAGTTAGTGAATAGCAGTCGTAGATATAGAAAATGAATTTTATTTTCTTGTGTCGAATAAAATTTTCAGAATTTTATAAAATATTGTTGTCAGGATCATTCTAATTGATATAACATAAAGTTAACGGTACATACCGACCGGTTAGTAAAAAAGGGGGCCAAAATTTTATGGATTTTTCGTTTTCCGAAAAAGTGACCAATCTTCAAAAGCGGCTGACAGCATTTATGGAAGAATATGTTTATCCGAATGAAAAAACATTTGAGGAACAGTTGAACGAGCAGGAAACGCGCTGGTCCATTCCACCCATTTTGGAAGAGTTAAAGCAAAAGGCGAAGAAGGAAGGATTGTGGAATTTGTTCTTGCCTGACAGCGAGTATGGTGCTGGTTTGACGAATTTGGAATATGCCCCGCTTTGCGAAATTATGGGAAGAAGCATGATGGCTCCAGAAATATTTAACTGCAGTGCACCCGATACTGGCAATATGGAGGTTCTTGTCCGCTATGGAAGCAAGCAGCAAAAAGAAAAGTGGCTGAAGCCTCTTCTTAATGGCGAAATTCGTTCCTGTTTTTCGATGACAGAACCGGATGTAGCGAGCAGCGACGCCACCAATATATCTGCCAGCATTGTACGGGATGGAGACGAATATGTGATAAACGGTTTGAAATGGTGGTCTTCCGGAGCAGGGGATCCGCGCTGCAAATTTGCGATTGTCATGGGCAAATCGAACCCGGATGCCCCTAAACATGAACAGCAATCCATGATTATCGTTCCTCTTGATACACCGGGAGTGGAGATTAAACGCATGCTTCCTGTTTTTGGATATGATCACGCTCCACATGGTCATGCGGAAATTCGTTTTCACGAAGTAAGAGTACCGGCGGAAAACATCATTTGGGAAGAAGGCAAAGGGTTCGCGATCGCCCAAGGAAGATTAGGACCCGGACGAATTCATCATTGTATGAGAACCATTGGCGCTGCAGAGAGAGCACTCGACGAAATGTGCAAACGTGTACAAGAAAGGGAGACTTTTGGCGAACCATTATCTAAGAAAGGAGTGATCCAAGATTGGATTGCTCAATCGAGGATGGAAATTGAACAGGCAAGGCTGTTAACTTTAAAAGCTGCTTATATGATGGATACAGTTGGCAATAAAGCAGCCAAAAAAGAGATTGCGATGATTAAAGTCATTGCGCCGAATATGGCCTTAAAAGTAATAGACCGCGCCATACAAGCATTTGGAGCGAAAGGCGTCAGCAATGATACGACACTAGCCGCTCATTGGGCCAATATTAGAACGTTAAGACTAGCTGATGGTCCGGATGAAGTTCATAAACGGCAAATTGCGAAGCTGGAATTGCGTGAGTACTCACCGGAAAAGGAGAGATATCAATGGCAACAATAAAGGAACTGTTTGACTTAACTGGAAAAACCGCCATTATAACCGGAGGAGGACGAGGCCTAGGTGAGCAGATTGCTGAAGCCTACGCCGAATCAGGAGTGAACGTTGTCCTTTGTTCGCGCAAAGTAGAAAATTGTCAGGAAACCGCAGAACGTTTACAGTCCGAATATGGGGTAAAAACAGTAGCTATTGCATGCGATGTTACAAAGCAAGAGGATGTGCAGACGGTAGTGGATGAAACGATTCACAAGCTGGGACGCATTGATATTTTAGTGAATAACAGCGGAGTTTCATGGGGCGCACCAGCTGTGGAAATGCCGCTTGAAGCTTGGAAAAAAGTAATAGATGTGAATGTCACCGGCACGTTTTTAATGTCACAAGCGGTTGGGAAAAAAATGATCGAGCAAAAGTCGGGTAAGATCATTAATATTGCATCGATTGCAGGCTTGGGTGGAACCGATCCCGATTACTTGGATGCCATCGGCTATAATACTAGCAAAGGTGCCATCATTACCTTTACAAAAGATTTAGCGGTGAAATGGGGGCCATATCATATACATGTGAATGCGATTGCGCCGGGATTCTTCCCGACGAAAATGTCAAATGTCGTTATAGAGAAAGGAAAGGATTATTGGCTGTCTCATACTCCGTTAAGAAGATTCGGAAATGAAGATGACTTAAAGGGAGCCGCTGTTTTTCTAGCCTCAAAAGCTTCGGATTATATTACCGGGGATGTCATTTTTGTGGATGGTGGATCGCACGCTCTGACATAAAATTTCACGGACTGACTGGATCAAAAGGGGGATTTTCTAATTTGAGGATGTTCCATACTTTGCTCCCTATTAGGGAAACTAATTCTCATGGATAATACGATTCCGGAAATAACAATGCATGAAATATTCATCCATCTCCTAATAAAGTACCAAAAATCCATTTAGAAACGAATTGCTCAAAACCAATAGGGAAAATTTTAAGTAGAGCCATCTGGGAAGAATCGATGAAAAAACAATGAAGACTTGTATAGATGCTCTCGTTCTTATAGTATAAACACAAAATAACTGAAGACGGTGAGGATTGTACAATGAAAGAAACAATCATGGACAAGAGCATCGAGCTTTTTGCTGCAAAAGGATTTAAAGAAACCTCTATACAGGACATCATGGATGAACTGAATGTAACGAAAGGAACCTTTTATTATTATTTCAAAAGCAAGGAAGAATTGCTAAAGGATATCCATTTGCAATATATCGAGCGGCTTTTAGAGAACCAGGAGAAAATCATCGCAGATCCAAGCAAAACGTGTCAAGAAAAATTATTTGCGATCATTTATAAATTAATTCAAGATATCGAAAAAGAAGGGCAGCGAGCAAAAGTATTCATAAGGGAAATTAATCATTTAAGCGATCAATATCTTGATATGGTTCTGCCGAAAAGAGATCAATTTCGAGAAAATGTTCAATTATTGATTGAAGAGGGAATAAAAAACGGGGAATTTAGGGCAGACTTGCCGCCTGATATTGTTTCATTCGGCATTTTAGGCATTGCGAACTGGAGTTATTTTTGGTTTAAGCCAACAGGAAAAGTGAGCGACAAGCGTGTAGCCGAAATTTTTTACGAAATGCTCATTTATGGAATCCAGCAAAATAAATAGAGCGGATATTGAAGAATTTCCGCAATGGATTGGGAAAAAGGGACTTCAAGAAGAATTCATGAAAACGCATAAGGTTTTCAAAAAAATTCAGAATACTAAAAAATCAACGGTTGCTGTGTAAAATGGATTGGCATTTATAGAAAAAGGGAAGCATCTTTTTCCCATCGGTAAAGGAGGAAATCGATTGCAGTCAACTGAAATCCGTGTCCGTTTTTGCGAAACGGATGCTTTCGGTCATGTGAATAATACTAGTTATTTTGCTTATTTAGAGGAAGCGCGTCTTGATTTTTTGGAAGAAACCAATATGGATCATTGTTTTATATTGGCTTCCACACGTTGTGATTTTATTGCTCAAGCCTATTATAATCAAAAACTTGTCGTCACGACATCGATCAAAAAAATTGGAACGAAAAGTTTTACATTGGGCTATGAAATTAAAGACAAACATACTAGCAAAACTGTCGCTTGCGCCGAAGCCGTGATTGTCTATTTTAACTTCGATACCCAGCGAAGCGAACCTTTGCCGACAGAACTGAAAAACTATTTACATGAACACTTGGAAGAAACGGAATCTATGAAAAGGAAGTGAGACTGATTGTCCCATATCATCCCTGTCCGAAAAGGAGAGGAATTAAATAAAGAAAAATTGGAAGTGTATTTACGCAAGGAATTAAAGGGTTTACCGGACTCGCCGCTTGCGATCCGGCAATTCGGTGCCGGTGCCTCCAACCTCACATATGCATTAAACATAGGAAATTGGGAGGCGGTATTAAGGCGTGCGCCTATGGGGCCTGTTGCCCCGAAAGCCCATGATATGAAACGGGAGCATCAATTTCTGTCCGTTTTAGCTGATCATTTCCCTTTAGCGCCGCGGCCATTTCTTTTTTGCGAAGATGCTTCGATTGTGGGAAAGCCATTTATTTTGATGGAAAAAAAAGAAGGGGTTATGATCGATACAGATTTTCCGGAAGGGATTGAACCGTCGCCGGCATTAGGAAAGCGCATTTCTGAGATGATGGTCGATATGCTTGTGAATCTTCACTCTGTTCCGTATAAAGGAACGATACTAGAGAACATGACGAAGCCAGAAGGATTTTTACAACGGCAAGTGCACGGCTGGATTAGTCGTTTTGAACGAGTGAAAACGGAAGATCTTCCTGAATGGGAACGGTTGAGAACGTGGCTTGTCGGCCATATTCCCGCTTCTCCTGAACCTGCCATTATCCATTATGATTATAAGTTGAACAATGCCCTGTTTGCCGAAGATTTGTCGAAGATGACAGGATTAGTTGACTGGGAAATGGCAACAGTAGGAGATCCATTGGCTGACTTGGGAGCGGCTATGAGTTATTGGCAGGAACCAGATGATCCCCCCGAAATGAAAGCAGGATTTGGGAGGCCTTCTGTCACAACGTTGGCTGGATTTTACACAAGAAAGGAATTTGTGAAAAGCTACAGCAAGAAAAGCGGAAGGGATGTGGAACATTTCCCGTTTTATTTATCGTTCGGTTATTTTAAACTAGCCGGCATTTGCCAGCAGATTTATTATCGTTACAAAAACGGTCAGACAAATGATCATCGATTTGCCCGCTATGGCGAATTTGCCAAGTCATTGATTCAATTTTCCTGGTTGACGGCTTCTCATAGCGAAAGAGGTGAGCTATGACTAGAAAGATCCATGTAGTATTGAAAAAAGAAGATTTAGAGACGGAAAAATTAGGAGAGAAAATCGCCGTTGTATTTGATATTATACTGGCTACATCCACCATTACGGCTGCGTTGGAACAAGGGGCCGAGTCCGTGGTGCCTGTATATGATTGGAAAGAAGCAGCCGAAGTATCCTCTTCACTTCCGTTATCCTCTACCGTGCTGGCAGGAGAATATAATGGGAAAACAATGGAAGGTTTTCTGGATCCTTATCCAAAAGAGCTAGGAAAAGAGGTAAAAGAAAAAACGCTCCTATTATCGACTACTAATGGCACAGTGGCACTCAAGAAATCAATGTCGGCAAAAAAATTATATGCGGCCAGCCTATTAAATACAAAAGCTGTCGCAGTCGATATTGTAAAACATTATCAAAATGAAACTGTCCTCCTTATTTGTGGAGGGTCGCGAGGCAGCTTCAGCATGGAAGATTTTTATGGGGCCGGCTATATGGTCGATTGTTTACTGGCGTTTAGTTCGTTTCAGTTGACAGATGCTGCGAAAGCGGCGCAATTATTTTATCAATCACAAAAAGATCATCCATATGAACTTTTGCGCTCGACAAGAATCGGAAAAATACTTTCGCTCTGTCATTATGAAGAAGAGCTGGCTTTTATTTCCCAAAAAAGCGCCTTCACTGTCATTCCTCTTCGGAGAGACGGAAAATTAATCAATGTGGAACATAAGTATGGCGGCCTTTCTTCTTAAAGTCATTCCGATTTCAAACGGATCAACCATAAGAGTGGATTGAGAGGAGGAAAAATACTCGAACTTTCATTGCAAAAATGGAAAATGTACAACAACCAATTTAGAAAGCGTTTTCCTATCTTCTATCACTTAAGCAGAACGACCGTTCAAACACGTGGATGAACGTGTCTACTCATTTATTTTCAGATGCGGAAAGATGATCCAAAATCGGAAAAGGAGATGGAAAAATGAGTGATGTATTAGTTGAGAAACAAGGAAAAATTCTGATTTTGACATTAAATCGTCCAGAAAGATTAAACGCTTTCAGCGAGAATATGCTCATTGGTCTAAGAGAACAACTGCAACAAGCGGATAAGGACGATTCAGTCAAAACGATAGTCATTAGGGGCTCAGGGCGAGCCTTTTCTTCAGGGGGTGATGTGAAAAGCATGGACAGCCGCACTGATATCGCATCCGTGTACGAACTTGTCGGCCATCTCAATCAATGTATCTTGACAATGCAAAAAGTGGAAAAACCGATAGTGGCAGCTGTTCATGGATATGCGGCAGGTGCGGGATTTAATTTGGCTCTAGCTTGCGATTTTATACTTGCATCGGATGAAAGTAAATTTATTTTAAGTTTTGCTCAAGTAGGACTTATTTCCGATGGTGGAGGACTCCATTTTTTACCTAAAATTTTAGGTCCCCATAAAGTGAAAGAACTGTTTTTCTTAGCAGAGCCCATCACGGCTAAAGAGGCGCTTACGTTAGGAATCATTAACCGCATGGTGCCTATCGAAGAGCTGCAGGATGAAGTCATCAGTTTTGCCGCCCGTTTATCGCAAGGACCTCTTAAAGCGTATGGAAAAATGAAAAAATTGATAAACGAATCTTATCAGCTGACCTTAGAACAGGTGCTTGAAAGAGAAAGGCTCACACAGATGCTGATGGTAGAGACGGAGGACCATAAAGAAGGTGTGGTTGCCTTTAAAGAAAAAAGAACCCCAGTATTTCAAGGAAAATAAGTAGTTGAACAGAAATAGCAATATGTCAATATCGGCTATGGATCATAATATAAATGGCAATAAAAGATTGGTTTCCACTTTTGAAAATACGTTTGAGAAGCTAGTGGCAAATGTCATATTGACAAATTGAAATCTAGAATAGTAGAAATCTCCTTTTTGGAAGCAAGAAAGACTACAGTTGCTTCTAAAAAGGTAAATAGAATAAATTAATGAGGTGAGGAAAAAATGAAACATACTGCCCATTTTTCATTCTGGCCAACAAGAATCCCCAAAACGCTGACTGTCCCAAAAACTAATATTTTCGATAATTTAGCTGTTTCCGCTAAACGATTTCCCCCAAAAAATGCCATCTATTATTATGGCGCCACGTATACTTATCAACAAGTTTTAGAAGAAGTAGAGAAAATCGCGGGTTTTTTGGAAAAAAGGCTGCACGTCCAAAAAGGGGACCGTGTCATGCTGTATATGCAAAACTCGCCTCAATTTATCATTTCTTATTATGCCATTTCTAGAGTTAATGCGATCGTGGTGCCGATCAATCCGATGAATACAACTGAAGAACTTAGATTTTATATTCAAGACGCAGAGATCAAAACAGGTTTAGTATCACAAGAAATTTATGATCGCATTGCCCCACTCTTGAAACAAACTCCTTTAGAACAGTTAGTGATTGCATGTTATCATGATTATTTGCCTGAAGGATATGATGATATGGTTCCTCCGGAAGTGGCAGAAAACCGTCGTCCATTCACAGAACCAAATCATTATTTATGGAAAGATGTTTTAGAGGCAGGGGAAAAACCAGAATGTACGCTAGGAAATGCCGATGATCTTGCTTTAATGCCGTACACATCTGGTACAACAGGCCTTCCAAAAGGGTGTTTGCATAAGCATAGCAGTGTCCAGGCAAACACGATAGGTGGAGCGTACTGGGATAATGTAACACCCGATTCCGTATGTTTTACAACATTGCCGCTGTTCCATGTGACAGGGATGATTCACAGTATGCATATGCCGATTTTTATGGGAGCGGAAATGATCGTCATGACACGCTGGGATCGCGAATATGCCAGGAGAATCATAAAGGAGAAGCAGATTTCTCATTGGGTGGTAATAAGCACGATGCTCATTGATTTTCTTGCCAACCCACAACTGACAAAAGAAGATGTCGCATCGCTAGAATTAATTGCGGGGGGAGGAGCTTCACTTCCAGCAGCTGTTGGGGAGAAGCTGTATAAACTAACTGGACTTCGCTATGTAGAAGGATATGGATTATCAGAAACCATTTCCCATACACATTTCAATCCTCCAGATCGTCCAAAATTTCAATGTTTAGGGGTTCCGTCATTCGATGTTGATGCTAGAATCATAGATCCGCAAAACTTAGAAGAATTGGACGATGGTCAAGAAGGAGAAATTATCGTCCACGGTCCCCAAGTATTTGTCGGATATTATAACCGTAAGGAAGATAATAAAAAATCCTTTCTTGATATAGATGGTAAAAAATTTTTCCGGACTGGCGATATCGGTGTTCGTGATGAAGAAGGATATTATTGCATTGTTGACCGTTTAAAAAGAATGATCAATGCCGCAGGATTTAAAGTTTGGCCGACTGAAGTTGAAAGTTATCTTTACAAACATCCTGCGGTGCAGCAAGCTTGTGTAGTCGGAATTCCAGATCCAAAAAGAGGCGAGACTGTAAAAGCTTTTATCGTCTTAAATGATGACTACAAAGGCAAAATCACGGAAGAAGAATTGATTCGTTGGTCAAAAGAACATATGGCGGCTTATAAATATCCAAGATTTATTGAATTCCGCGATTCCTTGCCCACTACTTCTAGCGGAAAGCTATTGTGGAGAAAACTAGCGGAAGATGAGAAGAAGAAATTGGAAATGAACAAATAATCCTTAAAACAAGCCAAAAAGACCGTGCGTTTCACCAATTGCACGGTCTTTCTGTAATTTGAAATTCCCTTTGACGAAAATGGTTTCAAGCTTTCGATTTTTCAATTGAGATTTTGAATTGGATTTATATGTTCGTTTGAGTACTTTGGCTAGTCATAAGATGAAAGATACGTCTTATTTTGAATCTGTTAATAGTAAGACCGTGAAAATCTCGGAATTCAGATGAGTATTGGAAGATTTTTGAAGAAAAAGGGAAGGATGAAGAAATTGGTGGGAAAGGGGATACTTCCACATGACCGATCAGGTGAATAGAGGAATCGTTTAGATCATAGCAAAGAAGAATACGGCAACGAAATTTCAAAAGAGCTAAATCCGTCCAGACTTCTCTAAAAACAAGCAGATTGCTGATTGTTCCGAAAAGTCTATGGAGGATCTAGCTCATGTAAGCCCTTACTATTTTGCGTCTATTAATTTAGGGAGATCCACACGCTTTTTACTTCCGTATAATTTTGCAAAGCGTAGGAGCCCATTTCCCTGCCAAGCCCGGACTGTTTATATCCGCCGAACGGACTAGCAGCGTCAAACATGTTATAGCAGTTGACCCAAACGGTGCCGGCCTTGAGATTATTGGCAATGTAATGAGCTTTTTTCACATCTTGTGTCCAAACTCCAGCTGCCAATCCATAAATGGAATCGTTTGCACGTTTGATTAAGTCATCTAAATCTTCATATGGAAGTGCAGAAATAACCGGTCCGAAAATTTCTTCTTTTGCAATCGTCATGTCGTCTTCCACATTAGCAAAAATAGTTGGAGTGACGAAATAGCCTTCTTCAAACGGTTTTTTCCCGCCCGTGACTAATTCAGCGCCTTCTTCCAATCCTTTTTCAATATATCCAAGAACGCGATTTTGCTGTTCATCGGATACAAGCGGCCCCATTTCTGTATCGGCATGTAGACCAAAGCCTTGTTTAATATTTTTTGCATAATCAGCCATATCGGAAATGATATTATCATATTGCTTTTTCGGTACAAAGACGCGCGAGCCAGCACAGCATACTTGACCTTGATTGAACATAACCCCGTTTAAAGCTCCCGGGATGGCTTTTGAAAAATCTGCATCTGGAAGGATGATGTTCGGTGATTTACCGCCCAATTCAAGCGTAATTCGTTTAATCGAATTCGATGCCTGCTTCATAATTAACTTTCCGACTTCTGTTGAACCGGTAAAGGCAATTTTATCGACAAGTGGGTGCTCCACAAGCGGTTGTCCAGCTGTTTCACCAAAGCCTGGTACGACGTTTACCACTCCTTTAGGGAAACCAGCTTCTTCGATTAACTCAGCTAAATATAAAGCAGATAAAGGCGTTTGCTCTGCCGGTTTTAATACAACGGTACAGCCTGTAGCAAGTGCTGCCCCTAATTTCCACATCGCCATTAAAAGCGGGAAGTTCCATGGGATAATTTGACCGACTACTCCAACTGGTTCATGGCGGGTGTAGTTAAAGAACGGGCCGTTTACAGGGATGGTTTGGCCGACAATTTTCGTTGTCCAACCGGCATAGTAGCGCATATGTTCAATGGCCAACGGAACATCGGCATTCAAAGTTTCCCTGATCGGCTTTCCATTATCGAGGGTTTCTAGCTGAGCCAGTTCTTCTTTATTTTCTTCCATTAAATCTGCGAGTTTATACATTAACCGGCTTCTTTCCGCAGGGGTCATTTTAGACCACGGACCATTATCAAATGCTTCTCTTGCTGCTTTCACAGCACGGTCAATATCTTCTTCTTGCGCTTCATAAACTGTAGCCAGCACTTCGCCCGTCGCAGGGTTCGGCGTGTCAAAAGTTTTTTCAGAGGCGCTTTTTACAAATTCACTGTTAATATACAATTTTTTGACACCAGACAAAAATTGTTCTACTTTTTCCTTTAATGGAGATGCAACAGAGCTCATCGAATTCCTCCTTGCATTTTAGTTTGGTGACGAATCTTAGGGGTATTACCACTATCAATCTAACATGAATAAAAAAAACTTTCAATTAAAAAGATTCAATTATTTTTCGACAACAACCTTTCTTTTTCGTCGCAATCGACAACTTCCTGGCTATGATGATAGCCGTCGAACGGGGTTTCCTATCTATTGAAATTCTGCTCTTTAGTAGAATTTTTTGTGGATGGAAAATTCAAACAATAATAGACTAACAAATCCATGAAAAGGAAAATGATCGTAAAAGGAAAATCGCCTCAAATAATCTGAATTTTATGTATAATAGAAAATAATGACATTTTTCTTAATTACTAAGGGGTTTAATTTTATGGTGGACAAAAAAAACATTTCATTTATTGTAAATAAATTCCAATCGTTGATCAAAGATTCCAGACACCTTATTATGTGTTTTTCTTCCAATGGGAGATTGACGTACGTATCACCAGCCTCAGCGTTCATCCTTGGTTATGAAGCTTGCGAATTGCTGGGGACGTTTATCTATTCCTACATCCATCCGGAAGATCGGTACAAGTTGGAACATTCCGATCATGGATGGAATAAGGTTGAGTACCGCGCTCGAAGAAAATACGGCGACTACGTTTGGCTTGAAACGAGCTGTATTGCCATGACAAATGAAATGGAATATTTTTGTATCTCTCATGATGTATCTGAACGAAAAGTCTTTGAAGAACAAATTCAAGAAGAAAAAGAAAAGTACCGACTTTTATTAGAAAATACCGTCGATACAATTGGGATCGTCACGGAAGAAGGCTTTTTTGTCGATATTAACCGCGCTGGCAAGCAGCTGCTCGGTTCAGCAAGAAAAGAGGAGATTATTGGCTGTTCCCTCTTCGACTATCTCCTTGAGGAATATATCCCGCTTGTTAAAACCTATCTTCAAAATCCTCACCAGGAAGATTCGCTGGAAGTTTGGATTAGAAGAGTGGATCAAATTGTTAAATGCGTGGAGCTAAAATTAATACCCCTATTTTATAAAAATCGGCATACATATCAAATCATTTTAAAAGACATTACCAACAAAAAAGAAACGGAAAAAATGCTTCAGAAAGCTGAAAAGCTAACCATTGTCGGACAGTTAGCTGCAGGGATCGCCCATGAAATACGCAATCCGCTAACCGCTATTAAAGGGTTTACTCAATTATTAAGCAATATGGGCCATCGGGATTACACGGATGTGATTTTGACAGAACTCGATCGCATTGATAAAATTGTCAGCGATTTGCTCGTTCTTGCCAAACCGCAGATTTCCCATTTAGAAGAAATCAATTTAGTCGAATTAATTGATCGTGTTGTAACACTCTTAAGAACTCAAGCCATAATGTATAATATTGATATTATTTCTGATATTCGCTTAAAGGATTGTCCGATGATTGAAGCGGAAGCGGATCAAATTAAACAAGTGTTAATTAATCTCATTAAAAATGCGATAGAAGCGATGCCAGAGGGTGGAATCGTTACGATTGAAGCAGAAAGGAGTTATTCCGAAGATTATGTTGTGATACGTGTGATAGATGAAGGAATAGGAATTCCAAGAGAACTGATTTCAAGATTGGGGGAACCGTTTTTTAGCACGAAAGAAAAAGGAACGGGACTTGGTTTAATGATTTGCCAAAGAATTATAAAAAATCATAAAGGATCTTTGGAAATTGATAGTGAAGTAAACAAAGGGACTACTTTTACGATTCGATTACCTAGAAAAATCAGTAACAAAAACGACAGGCAGAAGGTACAATCAGATGAAATAAACTGAGAGCATCTATCCGTTTAAAGGGATCTCTTCTTCCTAATCTTCATAATAATGAGAAACCTAGTTTCACATATGTTGATTGTTCTAAATAGCCTCTTTGTTGTGCTCTGCTTATTTTTGTTGCATTCCAAGTAAATGGCAAAAGACCCTTTAAGCGCTTAGTTGAGCGGTTCATGAACGTCGAAATCTTGTGTATATCGAACGAAAATCCAATTTTCGGAAAAAACTTCTTTTTCTTGTATTCTGCTATGTCGTTGTTAATAATAAAAACCGAAAAGCCGATAAGATGTTTCAAACACCTTATCTTATCCATTTCTTTAGTTTTTGTTTGCTGGCGGGAACAAATGGAGAAAAGAAAGCGTAATTCTAATACCCCTGGATCAGGATCGAGATACTCAAGAAAACTTTGTTCTAAAGGGCAGCGAGATTAAAATGTAGCATCAGCGCAAAAACTAGATTAGAATAAGGAGTAGTATAAAAAGAAAGAGAGCTGGTCAGTATTGAATTTTGCGAGAACAAAAGAAGAAAAAGATCGTTTGGAACAAATTGGCAAATTGGCTGTTCGTTTTTCTGAAAGAGCGGCTAAAATTGACGGAATGGGATCTTTTCCATTTGAGAATATAAAAAATTTAAAAGAGTCAGGCTATACAACGTGGACTTTAGGCAAAGAATTTGGCGGCAAAGGAATTTCTTTATATGAATTTCTTCTTTACCAAGAAAAAATGGCCGAAGGGGATGGTTCAACGGCTTTGGCGATCGGCTGGCACATGGGGACCATTATGGATTTATCGGCAAGGCGCCCTTGGAAAATAGATGTTTGGAACGAAGTGGTGGAGCGAGTGAAAAAAGGGGCTTTGATTAACACTGCCGCTACGGAGCCTCAAACTGGAAGCCCAACTCGTGGAGGCTTGCCACAAACAACGGCCGTATTCGAAAACGGGCAGTGGGTGATCAATGGCCGAAAAACATATACGACTTTGTCGCCCGTTCTCGATTTCATATTGGTAAAGGCGTATATTCCCCAACAAAAAACGGTTGGTATTTTTCTTGTTCCGAAAGAAACGAAGGGGATTTCTATTGAAGAAACTTGGAATACGATTTCGATGAGAGGGACAGGAAGCCACGACTTATTGTTAAAAGACGTTCATTTAGATGAAAAATATTTTGTGGAGACCGTAGATCCAAAGAACAATCAATCAGCAGGATGGCTGCTCCATATCCCCGCCTGCTACCTCGGAATCGCTAGTGCTGCACGTAATTATGCCCTCCAATTTTCCTCAGAATATTCTCCCAACAGCATAGAAGGCACTATTAGTGATTTACCGAATATCCGCCAGCTGATTGGGCAAATGGAACTAGACCTTTTGCAAGCGCGCACATTTATGTATGCAATCGCAGAAAAATGGGACCATTCCGAATCAAAAGAGGAACTTCAGACAGCTCTTGGAGCAGTGAAGCATGTGGCTGTGAATGCAAGTATCCGCGTTGTAGATGCTGCTATGCGTATTGCCGGTTCCAAAAGTTTATTTCTTGATAATCCTTTGCAGCGCTACTACAGAGATGTTCGAGCTGGATTGCATAATCCTCCGATGGATGACGCCGTTATTGCGATGCTTGCTCAAAAAGCCCTTGATGGGATTCGAACATGAACAGAAAAGAATTTCGATTTTTTACTTGATTGTTCTGAATGACTTTTTATTGCCAAGTCTTAAAAGCCTCCGAAATTTAAGATCGGAGGCTTTTGACAAGCTGTTCGTTTTAAGAAAAGCCAGCAAAGTTTGGTTCGGGGTACTATTGAAACTCAATGGCAATCGTTTTGCGATTATTAGTCTGCAATTTACTGGCTCTTATTTCAAGAATACCGTTTTTATAAATTGCTCGGATGCTGTTTTCATCCACTTTTGCGGGCAAAGTAATTTTTCGCAGGAAGCTTCCGTAATAGCGTTCTTCTTGGTGAATCTGTTCTGATTCCTTTTTTTCGGTTTTTTCAACTTTTCCTGATATTTGAAGTTCTGTGCCCTCTAAATGAATAAACAAGTCCTCTTTTTTCTCTAATCCAGGAATTTCACAAGTCACAATGACTTCGTTATCAGTTTCACGCACATCCATTCTTGGAAAACTGAAACCGTTTTGGAAAAACGAAGGAAAATTTGAATTAAAAAAACGTTCCATATCTTTTCGAAACTGGCCCAAAGGTTGAAAAGCTTCATCGCTTGGCCATTGAATCACTTTGATTACCTCCTCTATGAAAATGATGGATCCTTTAAATAAGGTTCCACCTTCTGAAAAAAACATTCATGGTTCGATGAAAAATGGTTTGAGAAGGATTATCGATTCTCCAAACTTTTTCCTATAGATTGACCACTCATTTGGATTGAAAGACTTTTTAGATAGTTGTCCTCACATCCTAATATTGACGGAAGCCGCGATGATCACAGTAGAAAACGACTCGCCATACAATGCATGAGGATCTTTCAGCAAAAAATTCCGGAGTAACGGTCTAAAAGGTAAACAGAAAGGGAGTGTCAATGGCAAGCTTATAGTGGGAAGGAAATGGATAACGGAATTGTCTTAAATCAATTTGATTTCTATGAGGAAAGTGTGAAATCTTGATATTGAATGAACTCAATTATATTTTGGGAATGAATCTTCAAGGAGTGCTTGGGCGTTCTCCTTGAGATTCGTTCCTATCTACCGTTTAGTTCAATCCTTTGGTTCAATATGGACATGAGCTCCAAATACGTCATATTCTTCTATTAATATATTTTCCACTTTGTCGGAAATTCCATGGCTGGAACGGACATCGAGAGTAGGATCAACGAGGATGACGATATCCACGATGACATTGTTTCCGTATTTTCGTGCTTTGACACTTTTTACTTTGATCACGCCTGGAACAGTGAGAACGGTTTCCTTAAATTTTTGTAATTGTCTTTCGTCAAAACCGTCTGTCAAATCATGAGAAGCATCACGGAAAATTTCCCAAGCGGTATGGCATATTAACAATCCGATGATGACAGCTGCCAAAGGATCAAGCCATACTAGGCGAAATTGGGAGCCGATGATCCCAATGGCTGTCCCAATCCCAACTAAAGCATCAGATAAATTGTCTTTAGCAGCAGCCATTACCGATTGGCTATTAATGCGTTGCCCAAGCCGTCGATTATAAAGATAGACAAGAAACATAACAAAAGAGCCGAAAAGAGCGGCCCATGCAGATATCCAATCAGGTGCTTGTTCATTTGGATGGAAAATAGAGGAAACAGCGTTGGAAAGCACTTGTATACCTACCATCATCATAATGAATGAAGCAATAAGAGAAGCAACTGTTTCTGCGCGCCAATGGCCATATGGATGATCTTCATCGGCAGGTTTACGCGCCAATCTCAATCCAATGAGCACTGCGACAGAGGCAATGATATCAGTGGTATTATTCAATCCATCTGCTTTAAGGGCTTCTGAGTGACTCGTCATTCCGATAAATAGTTTGACAACTGATAAAAAAAGATAAGAAAGAATGCTGATGACAGCGCCTCTTTCGCCTGCCTTCAGATCTTGAAATTTTTTTTCATCCATATGCGACAATCTCCTTACCAACTCTATGCTATTAAAACATGTTACCAAAAGGATGGAGGTTGAGTCTACAGCAACCTTTTTAGCATTATTCATGAATATAGAGAGTTGTAAAAAAAGTTTCTTTATGGAAAAACAAGCGTTGAATATTCTAGCTTTTCTATTTTTTACTAACCCTTTTGTTTCATTCAACAAAACTGCACCAATAGAAAAGAGTCGCATTGAAAAGAAAATGTCATTTTAGATTGAAAACTTGCGTTGCTTTTCGATTCTTGGATGGTTGAAGGAGGAATGATTGATTCTAAGGAGAAAAAGGTGTTTTTGGTGTGAAAGCACGTTAGAAAAAATGACGTATTCTGTTAACAACCCAATTTCCAAGCATTCGCCTATACGCAAACATTTTTTTTGAATAAACTATAATGTCAAAAATGCGGGAGGAGGGCAGAGCGATGGCGGAGAAAAAAAAGAAACAGCCGAAAAAAGAAAAGATCGAGGATACGACCAAAGAACAATCTCCTGAACAGTCTTCATCAGTTTGGGACAATTTTTGGCGGATCCGACCCTATGAAGAAGAAACAACAGATGAGACAAAAAGGGAGGAACAGCCCCGTTTCCGTTGGATATAAAAACAAAACGAATTTTCTTTTTTCATGAATTCCTTGGGTTTTCGGCTTGCGAAAATCCGAGGAATTTTTATGGAAAGAACTTTTTTATTTCTAATTTTTCGATAATTTTATATAATATTGACAATCTATACTAAACTGAAAGAGTGAAGGCAAATGTCAAGTATTGCAAAAGAAAAACAATCTATGCCAGAAGGCAGAATGGCCACTGTATATGGCATTCTTTTGGCCATCAGCACCGGCCATCTTGTCAATGATTCCGTCCAAGCAGTTGTCCCAGCTATGTTTCCGATTTTAGAAAATTCATTGCATATTACTTACGCCCAAATTGGTTTGATTGCTTTTATGTTAAACATGACGTCCTCTGTTATGCAGCCAATGTTTGGAGTTTTTGCCGATAGAAGACCAACACCTTTTTTACTCCCTTTTGGGATGTTCATGAGTACATTAGGACTGGTAGGATTTTCAATATCAAATGAATTTTGGGCTCTTTTAGTATCGGTCATTTTTATCGGGCTTGGCTCAGCGGTTTTTCATCCTGAGGGCTCGCGGGTTGCTTATATGGCGGCTGGGAGCAAAAGAGGGTTGGCACAATCGATTTACCAAGTGGGTGGTAATGCTGGACAATCACTAGCTCCTCTTTTTACAGCCTTGATTTTTGTTCCCTTAGGACAAAGAGGAGGATTATGGTTTACAATCGTTACGGTGATGGGGATTTTTTTATTATTTGCGGTTTCGAGATGGTACAGCAGGCAGCCAAACATTAACGAGAAAAAAAGAAAACAGGGAACAAAACCAACTGTTCAACATGCAAAATTACAACAGACGATTCCTAGCAAAATCAAATGGGCGGTGGTTGTGTTGGTTTTCTTTGTGTTTGCTCGTTCTTGGTATTATGCTGGGATTTCAAATTTTTATCAATTTTATTTGCTGGATGATTATGGCTTATCGATTCAAGAAGCCCAAATTTATTTATTTGTTTTTTTAGTTGCTGGTGTACTAGGAACTTTTTTCGGCGGACCGCTTGCAGACCGCTTCGGACGAAGAAATATGATCGCCGTATCTATGCTCGGCTCTGCCCCGTTGGCTGTCCTATTGCCTCATGTTCCATTATGGCTGGTGATTCCGATGATTGCACTCATTGGCTTTATAATGATGACGAGTTTCAGTGTCACAGTCGTATATGCTCAAGAGCTGATGCCGAAAAATGTGGGAATGGCTTCAGGTCTTATCGTCGGATTTGCTTTTGGAATGGGTGGAATTGGATCTGTTTTGTTTGGTTCGCTTGCCGATTTGTTCAGCATTCGTTTTGTCATGATATTTTGTAGTTTATTGCCTCTTTTAGGAATGATTTCTTGGCTGCTTCCGAAAGATGAAAAAGTTCGTGAATTGACGGGTCAATAGTTTCATCGCTGCTATAAACTGGCCGTTGCGAATGGAAGTTTCTCCAAATCAAAAAGGCTTTATTGTGACAAAAAGAGCAAATCATTTTTATTGAAAACTGCAGAAAATCATCGTTTGTTATAAAGACTTTATTGGGTGTACACAAGAAGTTTTATAAACGTCAATGCGATTTGAAGTCATTCAATGGTCTGTCTTTCGGATGGGCCTCCTTTTTTAGGGAGATCATCCCTACCATTTTGATCAGTTTTGTATTATATTAAGGAATGAAAAGGAGGCAGGACATTGGAAGTAGCAGTTCATAACAGTACAGAGCAAACGAAAAAACCATTATCAGGTAAACCGCATTATTTAAATACTTTGATGAAAATCATATCTGCGGCCGTTCTATTATTAGGGGCTGTCTTTTTATACGAGTGGATTTCCATTAGTCAAGCTTTATTATATCTTCTTGGCGGCTTAGTCGGATTTGTTCTTTACCAAGCGCATTTTGGCTTTCCATCTGCTTGGCGCAAGTTTATTCTTTATCGAAAAGGGGAAGGATTGCGTGCCCACATGATTATGTTGGCAGCAGCGAGTCTGTTTTTCTTGCCTTTTCTGATAAAAGGATCTATTTTTGGTCATTCAGTTGAAGGGTATGTGTTCCCTGTCGGAATGTCTGTTTTGATCGGTGCCTTTTTATTTGGCGTTGGAATGCAGCTGGGAGACGGTTGTGCTTCTGGAACGCTTTATCATATCGGAGGGGGCGATGTCAACGGGATTGTGACATTGATTGGATTGATTATTGGATCTGTAATTGCCACAACTCATTTCAATTGGTGGATGAATACTCCGCATTTTGAACCTATATCCTTTATTCAGATATTTGGAGCAGCAGGAGGATCTTTCTTTCAGCTGATCTTGCTTGCAGCTGTGTTTATCGTTACCATCATTTTGGAAAAACGCCGAAATGGCCGTTGGATTGCACCGACTCTTAAAGCAGGAAATGGATGGAAAACGGTGTTTACCGGACCTTGGTCCCTTGTCATCGGTGGTTTATTATTGGCCGTTGTAAACACGCTTGTCCTGATGATTCAAGGCAAACCTTGGGGAATTACTTCAGCGTTTGCCTTGTGGGGGGCGAAAATAGTGAAGCTGTTTGGGGGTCATCCGGAACATTGGTCGTATTGGAGTGATCCAGCAAAAGCAGGTTCTCTCCACCATCCACTCTATATGGATGTTACAACAGTAATGGATATTAGCGTTATGGTAGGCGCTTTGTTGGCAGCGGCACTTGACGGTCGTTTCACGAAACCAATTCAATGGAGACGTCCGACGAGAATGACGATTGCTGCCTTATTTGGCGGAGTGATTATGGGTTATGGTGCTCAGATTTCTTTTGGGTGTAATATTGGATCTTATTTTGACGGAATCGCATCTTTCAGCGTTCATGGCTGGCTGTGGTTTGCTTCTGCCTATATTGGCAGTATGATTGGAGTCAAACTGCGCCCATATTGCGCATATAAACAATAAAGAAAAGAAAGGCTGGCATTTAAATGCCAGTCCTTCGTTTTTAGGAGAGCACTTCAAATCATCTTGGTTTACATTTATTGTAATAATGTTGATGATAGGCTGGCTAAGCAAATTTGCTCGACAATAGAATGAAAGAAATGTAAAAAGGGAGAAAACCATCATAAATCCTTATAAAATGGGTAATGTATAGGGAATAAGCAGGGCGATGAGGGTGATGAAGGATCGCCAACAAAAAAGTAAGAACGGGGATGATTCCATTGTCTAGTCTGCGACACAAAGGTGATGACGAGGTAAGCAAAAAATCGAACGTTTTTATAGGAAAGGCAAAAGAATATTTAGAAGATAAGGGAAAAGCAATGAAACTCATTCGGCGGGCGACTATAAAAGCGGGAAAAAACAAAAGGCGTCTTCGCGATGTTTGGGGGAATTTACAATTATTATTGGAATTGGATAAAGCATGGTCGAAAGGAGAATATCGGCAAATTCCTTATCGTTCGATATTGTCCATTTTTGCAACCATTGTCTATTTTGCTGTTCCAACGGATGCGATTCCTGATCTTTTTCTTGGATTTGGCTTGATAGATGATGCAGCAGTTATTGGTTTTACATTGAATTTAGTGGGAAAAGATTTAGAGCAATTTAAAAAGTGGAAAGAAAAAAAGAATAGAACCCAAACGATTGATACAAAATAATCATTTTCTTTCATAATCGTTTGAAAATAGTACAATCTTGGCTAAGAAAGACTTTATAAATTCAATATAATAGCCAAATGCCACTGCTTAAAAAAAAGGAGAGAAGAAAATTCGAATGAGACAAAAGAAATTTTTTTGCATAATTCCGTGCGGCAAACGGAAAATTTGGGATCAAAGTCCAGAGGCCGGACCAGTGCAGGCGGACAAGGCCTATATCGGAATATTTCATCGTCTTTGTCAAGACTACGCTCGCATGTTTTTTGATCATTGGGGCATATTGTCGGCCAAGCATGGGCTATTACTTCCACATGATATTGTCCCTGGCAACTATGATTTATCTTTTTCCGACTATCATCGGAAAAAGGAAATGATCAGCATAAGCGAACTGAGAAAACAAGCGGACGTAAAAGGGGCAGCTTCGGTTGACGTGATTGTCATGTTAGGTGGAAAAAAATTTCAGCCGATTGTGCGGGAGATGTTCCCGGAATGCCACGATATTCAGTTTCCTCTTCAAGGAAGCAGAGGGATTGGCGACATGCAAAAACGATTAAAAGACGCAGTAGAAAACATGGATCCCATTCATAAGATTTATCTCGAATAAAATTCATTATAATAATATTATGTTAACTAATGATGTGCAATGAAATCTTGGCATAAGCAATAGAATGGGGAGTTTTTCATTTATGAATAAAAACTCTGTAGCCGTTTTGGTTCAAATGAATATTCAACACAGTTGAACCAGTTTCATTTAGAAATCCATACAGCTGGGAAGTTAGGCAAGCAAGAACCAACTACTCTTGATTTGTCAAATCCATTCATATTTCTTTTCTTGCTGTTGTCATTGTCATAATGACCCCTTTTAAAGAATGTGATATTTCTTTTGATATCGATTTTACCCGTATGAAATGAATGGAAACAGCTATTCGATAAGTAGAAGTTCCATGAAGTGTACATAATAAAGGCAAGAAAGAATAGGAAGGGAAGGATTTATTCATGGAGCACATTGAACATCCAACTGATGGTTATAGCAAAAAAAGGGTCGCATCTCATAAGGAAAATAAACATAGTCAATCCGCAGCTGTATTATCGATCGCTACGATTCCTCTCATTATGACACTTGGGAATTCTATGCTCATACCCGTTCTTCCCGTTATAGAAAATCAATTGGGCATCACGAATTTGCAATCAAGCTTGATTATTACGGTTTATTCTGTAGTTCCTATATTGCTGATTCCAATTGCAGGTTATTTATCTGACAGGCTGGGGCGAAAAATGGTCATGATTCCTAGCTTAATCATTTCAGGAATAGGAGGGCTTTTGGCTGGGTGGGCTTCTTGGAAAATGTCGAACCCATACTATATGATCCTTATTGGTAGGATTCTTCAAGGTGTGGGAGCATCTGGCGCTTTCCCCATAGTACTGCCTCTAGTCGGAGATATGTTCCGACAAGAAGAGGAAGTAAGTGCGACGCTAGGTGTCATAGAAACATCTAACACGCTTGGAAAAGTACTCAGCCCAATTTTAGGGTCTTTGTTGGCGGGATGGATTTGGTTTATGCCATTTTTTTCTTTTCCATTATTTTGTTTAGTTTCTATTGTCCTTTTGCTGATTTTCGTAAAAAATCCAAAAAGAGAAACAGAGAATAAAGAATCGATTCATGAGTTTATCCAAATAGTGAAAGAGATTTTTCAAAAGGAAAGTAGATGGCTTTATGCCATTTTTGCCATTGGGATTATATTAATGTTTGTTTTGTTTGGATTTCAATTTTATTTATCGAGCATTTTGGAAGATCAATTTCATACTGGTGGAATTATGAAAGGATTTTTGCTTGCGATCCCGCTCGCTGCTTTATGCTTTGCTTCTTATATAACCGGAAAATATATTAAAGGGAATAAGAAGACCATGAAATGGACCACAACGATCGGGCTTGCCGTAACTGCCATATCATTGTGTTTGGTCCTTATTTCAGACCAATTATGGTATATATTAGGCGTTTTTGTGATTTGTGGGATTGGTATTGGTGCTGGCCTACCTTGTATGGATGCCATGATCACGAGCAGTATTGAAAAAGAAGAGCGCGGAACCATTACTTCTATGTACAGTTCCATGCGATTTGCCGGTGTAGCAGCAGGCCCCCCTGTCAGCTCCATTCTCATGAAAAATTCCGAGTTTGTGATGTTCTTTTTGTTGGCATTTTTATGCCTCGTAGCCGCTGCCTTTTCCATGAAAGCAATAGAGCCAAATTTTTGATCAAAAAAACGAGAAGGAACTGAACCTTCTCGTTTTTCACGTTTGCATACCTTTTTCCATCAAACTATGGCAGCAAATAAAACAAAACCGAAAAGAAATGGGCGAATGATCCGCCTAAAACAAATAGATGCCAAACCGCATGATGGTATTGAAACCCCCTCCAGACGTAAAAAACCGTACCCACCGTATAGAATAAGCCGCCGATGACTAACAGTAAAATTCCGTTTGGAGCCACTGTTTCTGTCAGAGGACCCCATGCAACAACCACAAGCCAGCCCATGGCCACATACAAAAGAGTGGAGGTATAAAGATATTTATTCACAAAAAAACATTTAAAAATCGTTCCTCCTACAGCAATCCCCCACACAATGCCAAAAAGCGTCCATCCAAGCCATCCTTTTATCGCCAGTAAGGCAAAAGGAGTATAAGTACCAGCGATAAAAAAATAAATGGACGAGTGATCAACAATTTCAAATAATTTTTTTGCTTTTCCAGGCGGAAGGCTGTGAACAATGGTAGAGGACAAATATAAAAGAAGCATGGTGGAGCCAAACAACGTAAAGCAAACGATGTGAAGGGGTTCTCCATACGATGCAGAGTCCACAATCAACATTACTAATGCCGCAATGCTAAACAACGCTCCAATACCGTGGGTAATCGAGTTGGCAATTTCCTCATTTTTTGAATAGGAATGCGTATTGGCCATTTAGTCAGTCCTTTCCATCCATCAGGATCGTTCATCTTCCTTTAAAAACTTATGAATTTCTTTTTCATCCATAATGGAACTTTCTATTCATTTTACCACAAAATTTTTTGTGTATGTAAAATGTACAACTTAAAAAACGAAAAAATAGAAATGGAAATAAATGTTAATTTAATAATTAATTAACAAAGTCTTCATTCAGTATTAACAGTTAAATAGTTTAATAGATTACATAGAAAAGATTCGATCTTGAACTAGGAGATGATTAGTAGATGAAGCGTATTGGTAAAAAAGGAGCCGCATTCGCATTCGCATTCGCTTTAACCATTCCTGCTGTAACACCTGCTGCCGCAGCAAGTAACGAGAAAGTGGCCATTGATTCCATCCAATTTAATGGAATGAAGGCACCTTCGACGATCGATCAAATGGTGAATACTTATACCAATGCATCAGTTGAAGTCAAGTACAGCGACGGCAGAGTCAAAAAGTTCCCGCTTACCTATAAAACATTGTTTAAATCGGAAGATAAAGTAGCTGTCAACAAAGGTGAAAAAATTCCGGCGGGTACACCTATTGATGTACATGGCAACCCTATTATGGATTACAGTGTTGAAGGAAAACCAACTTATTTTGTATCGGATGCACCCGACGCTAACAGCCTGTTAAATATTAACGGTCAGCTTTACATGGTGACCCATTATGAATACGACACTTTTGATGCGGCTGGAAAATCTGCTTATGGATTAGTACCTGCCTCCATGACTATAACAAAATTATCACAAGATAAGAAGACCGGAGAGCTGAAAGCTGAGGAAGTGAAAAAAATTGATTTTTCTTCCGTCAATGGTCTTTGGATTCCATGTAATGGCAGTGTTTCGCCTTGGAATACTCATCTGGGATCAGAAGAATATGAACCGGATGCACGCAGTTTTGAATTTAATCCACAATCTTCTGCAAGAACATGGACAGAAAGTTTTGCTAAGCTCTATTTTGGTGATGCATCAAAAACAAATCCTTATTACTATGGGTTTATTCCGGAGGTTACGGTCAATGAAGACGGTTCAACAAAAGTAGAAAAGCACTATAGCATTGGACGCTTTTCACATGAATTAATGAAGGTGATGCCTGATAAACGTACAGCATTTTTTGGTGATGACGGCTCTTATACTACTTTGTTCATGTATGTGGCAGATAAGCCTGCGGATTTATCAGCAGGTACGCTTTATGCTGCTAAATTTCATCAAACAGGTACTGAAAATGGCGGTAGTGGAAAATTAGAATGGATCAAGCTAGGACATGCTACAGACAAAGAAATAAAAAATATCATTGACAGCGGTATTAAATTTAGTGATATTTTTGAAACTTCGGATGTGCCAAAAGAAGGCTTTACTGCCATCAAGCAATATTCTTACGGTAAAACAGAATATTTAAAATTAAAACCAGGAATGGAAAAAGCAGCCGCCTTTTTAGAATCACGCCGATATGCAGCCATGCTTGGAGCGACATCTGAATTTAATAAAATGGAAGGTGTCGCGCTGAATGCAAAAGATAAAAAAGTGTATATAGCCATTTCCGACCAAAGCAACGGAATGGCAAAAGATACGAAAGGAACAGATCCTGTTGACGATATTCAATTGCCGGTTATTAAATCTGGTGTCACGTACCAACTAGATTTAACTGGCGGGCAAAAAGACAAGGATGGGAATGCAATTGATAGCGATTATGTTGCTTCGGAAATGTCTGGTTTAATTGCCGGTGAAGATTTATCAACATCGGATTCATATGGCAATACTGCTAATGTTGACAAAGTAGCAAATACGGATAATTTAAGCTATTCTGAGGCGCTCAGAACATTATTCATTGGCGAAGACAGTGGAAAACATACGAATAACTTTGTGTGGGCTTACAATGTCGATACAAAAAAATTATCTCGTATATTATCCGTTCCAGCGGGGGCAGAAGCAACCGGTTTGTCGGCGGTAGATAATGTAAATGGATTCTCTTATATTTTGAGCAATTTCCAGCATCCTGGAGATGAACTTGATAAAAACAGCATTACAGCAGTTGACAAAGCAGAGTTAGAAAAAGCGATGGAAGAAAAGATTGGAATCGATAAAACGGGTGGTGTTGGATATATCACTGGTCTTCCTTCACTCACACAGTTACCGAAGCCTTATCAATTCAAAGATGTAGGGAAAAGTCATTGGGCTTATGAATATGTATCAGATTTACAATTAAGAGGAATTGCAAATGGCGTTACATCACAATCTTTTGCTCCAAACCAAAATATTACACGTGGTCAATTTACTTCCCTTATCGTTCGTGCTTTAGGTTTAGAAGCAAGTGGTAAAGCACCATTTAAGGATATAAAAGGCACGGAACTTTCCCGAGACATTGCCGCAGCCTATGAAGCGGGAATCATCGATGGTAAAACAAAGGATAAATTTGCTCCGAACGATCCAATCACACGTCAGCAAACAGCGAAAATTTTAATGAAAGCATATGAAGTGAAAACAGGACAACGTGTTGCGCCCGCACAAAAAACAATTTTCAAAGATACTTCTGCTATTTCAAAAGAATTTTTGCCCTATGTCAATGCGGCCTATGAAAAAGGGTTTATTAGTGGTTATAAAGATGGTACATTTGCCCCAAATAAAAACTTAACTCGAGCTCAAGCAGCCAAATTCATTGACTTATTTTTAAAGAATTTGGAAATGTAGACAAACAGTACGATCTGTTTTACAGATTAATATTGACGTCGAACATTTTGCTTTATTGAATAGTATTATGAGAAAGGCTGATGTTTACACAGAGGCTTTTTGATTCATAAGGATGTTAACTATGGAAGGGACTGGCTCAACATTGCTCAAAGCGATGTATTGAGTCAGTCTTTTTTTGATATTGGAAGTTTTTGTTATGGCTGATTTACTCATGCAACCGTTCTTAAAAGTTAAAATCAATAAAAATAAAAGCCAAATGGATCAAAATGACTCGTTGTTCCAATATAATGTGTATCACTCTTATAAATAGGAGAAAGTCCGAAAGCCATTAAAAGTAAGCTAAAAAATGAAAAAGCGATAGTTAGAATTTGTGATCACAAACTTTCAGCATGAATTGTTTTGAAAAAAAGAAAAAAGTAAGATAGTATAGGAAACGATATTTATAAATAAGAAGGAAGAGAGATATGATTGTAAAAATGGAACAGGAATTAGAAGGGTTAAAGCAAAGCGGCAAAGTGATGGCCGCCATTCGCAACCAATTAAAAGCCTATACAAAGCCTGGCATCACAACAAAGGAATTGGATGAATTAGCTGGAAGATTATTTGCAGAATACGGTGCGGAATCAGGACCGAAAAAAGAATACAATTTTCCGGGCTTCACATGTATAAGCGTGAATGATGAAGTAGCACACGGAATACCCAGCAACAAGGTTATTCAAGAAGGAGATCTTGTCAATATTGACGTATCTGGTTCTTTAAACGGTTTTTATACAGATACGGGAATTTCATTTGTTATCGGCAAGGGGGCCCCAGAACTTTATCGATTATGTGAAACGGCAGAGAAAGCATTTCAACAAGGAGTCATAAAAGCAAAAGCGGGATCCAAACAAAATCAAATCGGTAAAGCAGTGATGAAAGAAGCGAAGAGAAATGGCTTTTCTGTCATTCTCAATTTAACCGGCCACGGAGTAGGAAGATCACTCCATGAAAAGCCGGATCATATATTGAATTATTACGATCCTTGGGATAATGAATTATTAAAAGAGGGTCTTGTTATTGCAGTTGAACCGTTCATATCTACAGGGGCAGATATGATTGAAGAAGCGGGAGATGGCTGGACTTATAAAACACCTGATGGCAGCCTAGTGGCTCAAGTGGAGCATACCATTATCGTAACAAAAGATAAGCCGATTATTTTGACTTTGTAGAAGGAGAAAAAATCGACAGTTAGGAGGCTGTCGATTTTTTCCTGTTTATGAACTCGCTGTATCTTCCTCTAAGACGTACGAATTCTGTCCTGCTCCTAGTCCAGAAAGCAATTGAATGGCTGTGGCTGCCACAAGAAGAAAGAGGGAAACGTACCAATGACCAGTCAAGTCATGCATGAGTCCAAACAGAAAAGGTCCAAATGCTGCGAACAAATAACCGATTGATTGGGCCATACCCGAAAGTCTTGCTGCCATATAATCCGTTTTTGCCCGCAAAGAAATAAGAGTCAAGGCTAAACCGAACGTCGCGCCTTGAGAAATTCCTATGAGCAAAACCCATAAAATCGTATAATCCGTGTTTCCCATTAGAAGTCCCGCATAGCCGATTATCCCGATTAAGCAGACAATTGTCGATAGCAGCCGCTGTCTGCTAAAGCGTTCTGCAAGAATCGGAACAATAAAGGTAGCCGGCATACCAATAAACTGCATAATGGAGACCATCCATCCTGATACTTCAGCACTCATTCCGCGATCTTGAAAAACGTCGGGAAGCCAGTTAATGGATATATAAAAAACAAAAGACTGGAATCCCATAAAAATCGTCACTTGCCATGCAAGCTTCGATTTCCAGAGTTGGTTTTTCCGCCTGTCTTTGTACGTTGGCAAGTGATTCATCGTTGTGTGCCGAAGCTGAGGCTGCCATATGAACAGTGCTATAAGAGACAACAAAGCCCAAAACATAAGGGATTTTTGCCATTCATAATCTAGAGCACGAGACAATGGAACACTGAGTCCGGATCCAAGAGCAGCAAAAGTGTTCATTGAAAGCGAATATCCTCCTGTCATCACCCCTACTTGATGAGGGAAATCCCTTTTAATAAGCCCTGGCAAGAGCACATTACCAGCGGCAATCGCCATTCCGATGATGAAAGTTCCTAAAAATAATGTAAAAATGGAGGAATAGGAACGGATCAAAATGCCAGCTGTCAAAAACAGCAAGCTGAAAAATAGCGTACGTTCCATTCCAAACTTGCTAGAAAGCCTAGGGATAAGGGGCGAAAAAACAAAAAACGCTAGGAGCGGAAGTGTGGAGATCAGCCCAGCCACGGAATGGGATATACCTAAATCTTCTCTGATAAAACCTAGCACTGGTCCCACTGCGGTCAGAGAAGGGCGCAAATTGGCTGCTACAAACAAAATTCCTACTACCAAAAGTACCGTTTTTTTATAAGTATGTTTTAGCGCAGCCGTTTCCTTCATTACAAAAACCACCTTTCATTACCTTGTATCCAGTCAATCATATGAAGGAGATTCTACCAGAACAGACATTCGGTCTCCCATATTGACAGAATCGTATCGATACATTAGACTTTCCTCCTCAATCCACAAACAGTTTAAGAATGTATAAACTCATGAGGAATATAATATGAACGGTTGAACTTATAAGATCATTAGCCTAAATGAAAAAGATTCGAATCCCAGTATACCATATTTCAAAACATGTTGGCGCCGTAAATGTGCTAGAGCATCTAATCATAATCGTCTTAAGGAGCTTTTTAGTCATAGAGGCAACAAACGTATGGGTGAACAAGTAAAAAGGAAACCTTAAGGGGTCTCCTTTTGATTCGCTAAAAGTCTGTTATTTTTCGTGAAGGAAGTGACTTGAGTTTGTTTGCGCAAAGAAGGGTAGAAGATCAGTCCACTAGCCAATAAAGCGGCCCCAAACAAAAATGTTTTTAAATCAGAAGTGCCTGCATAAATGACCCAAATCGAATAAATAGTGGACAATAAGGCAATGAGTCCATCTGTGTATCGACCCTTGTTAAGCTGATACGTTTCACCGGTCCAAACGAGCTTAAGCTGAAACACCGATGCAATAAGATAAGGCATGAGATAAGCCAATGTGGCGATATAAATGACAAAGTCAAACGCATGGGCCATTGAATTGGATATCGTTGAGAAAATAAATAGTTGACCAAGAACATTAGACAGCCATAAGGAAAAAGATGGAACACCTCTTTGGTTTTCTTTTAAAAAAGAAGTTAAAAACAGTCCTTGCTTAGCTGCTTGATAAGGAACCTCGCTGCTCATTAACACCCAACCGATGGTAGAGCCAGCTAAACTAATTAAGCCCAAGCCAGCAATAAAATAAGCACCGATTGGTCCGATGATGGTTTCAATGGCATCAACGAGCGGTTTTTCGGAATGTATTAACGTTTCCTGTGGCAGAACGCCCATTACCAGCAAGGAAATACCGATATAAATCGCTAATGCAATTATTAGCCCTATAATAGTAGCTCGTTTTATATCACTTTGCTTTTTGGCTCTAGAAGCGAATACAACGGCCGATTCGACTCCTACAAAAGCCCAAAGTGTAGAGACAGCTGCATGGTTTACTTGTGTTAAAATGCTTAGCGGATGCCCGCTTTCATCTAAGCGGGGCGCAGTAAGAGGAAGCAAATTACTTTTTTGAAATGCGAACATGCTAAGGACAATAAATAAAAAGAAACCGATGACTTTTGCACATGTGGCTACAAAATTTATTTTTCCAGCCCCTTCAATTCCTCTCAAAATTAAAAAATGTGTAAACCAAAGCATGGCGGTGCATATAATAAAGGTTAGAACGTTGCCCGTTTTGAATGTGACGGTTCCGATCGTGAATAACGGAGCTTTGCTGTTTAAAATGGGAAAAAATGTTGCTAAATAGCTTGTAAAAGTGGTGATAATGGCAACATTTCCAGCGAAGTTTCCAATCCAATACCCCCAAGATGACATAAATCCTGACAATGTGGAAAGCGTTGATCCTTCTTTAAACAGTTCTTTTGCATAAATTTGTGGTCCGCCGTTCAACTCAGGTTTTCGGATGGATAAATTGCCGAAGACAAGAGCAGTAGTGAGGACTCCCAAACCTGTTAACCCCCATCCCAATAACACAGCGGCTGGATCAGCGGCCTCAGAAAGCGTTCTTGGCAACATGAATATTCCGGACCCTACCATATTTCCAACGACCAGTGA
>JADBKC010000184.1 GCA_014896555.1 Caryophanales bacterium
AAACTTTAACGACTCATTCCGGTCTCGGTTTAATAGGATGATTATTAGATAAAACAAAACTTCATAAACGATTTACTTCATTAAAAATACCTGAAATTCGGTCTTATCCTGAGATCCAGAATGGAGATGTAATCAATTCGTATGTTGGGTTATTAGCTCAAGGTAAAAATGATTTTGATGATATTGAAGCATTTCGAAATGACCCTTTTTTTCCTCTTACGCTTGAAATCCAGGAGGTTCCTTCGAGTGCAACGTTAAGGCAGCGACTTAATCAAATCGGGAAAACAGGCTCCTGGAAATCCATCATTCTTGAAGAGTCTGTGAGGCTGCTTCAGTATTTTGATTCTCCAGTGACCCCTCTCATTTTAAGTAATGATGAACAGGATGACATCCCAATTGTTCCACTAGATATTGATGTCTCACCTTTTGATAATTCGAATACCAAGAAGGAAGGCGTCAGTCGTACCTACAAGGGTTGCGATGGGTTTGCGCCTATTTTTGCCTATCTTGGGCAAGAAGGATATGTCGTGAATACGGATTTGCGAGAAGGCAGCACCATGTCCAAAATGGAACTGTCGCGTTTCTTCAAGAAAGCATTCATTATGCCAAACAAATTACGTCTCATCCTCTCTTGGTTCGTATGGACGGCGGAAATGATTCCGTAGAAAACATAGAGACCTGTTTAAAGGAGGGTGCCGAATTTATCATTAAACGGAATCCTCGTCGCGAGAAACCAGAAGCTTGGCTGGCCATTGCTGAACAGCAGGGAACCTGCATTCATGAACGAGCAGGAAAACGAATCTTTTATGGATCGGTCATGGTCAAGCCGAAAGGATTAGATGTGAAGGTTCGCCAAGTCTATAAAGTAGTGGAACGAACCATCCGGAAGGATGGACAAATTTTGCACCTTCCTGAAATCGAATTTGAGAGCTATTGGGTCTCGCTTCCCAACAGCCCGGAAGAAGTCATCGAACTTTACCATGATCATAGAACAAGCGATCAGTTTCATAGTGAACTAAAAACAGATTTAGATTTAGAGCGTTTTCCTTCTGGAAAATTTGCAACCAATGATTTGATCCTGCATTTAGGATGTTTTACATACAATCTCCTTCGTTTCATTGGCCAAGAAACACTTAAAACGGATGATGCTCCTCTAAAGAAGAAAGTGTTTCGTCGAAGAATCAAAACGGTCATCCAGAATCTTATCACGTTGGCATCCAAATTAGTGAAGCACGCAAGGCGGGTATTTTTGAAATTCAGTCAACATAATCCTTGGTTTACAACATTTAAGCGTTTATACAGTTCTTCTTCAACCTAAATAAATGAAATAGAATATCTTAAGATGACCTGTAAAAAAATAGTAAACGAACAGGTCTATTCAGCATGCCCAAATTTCAGCAAACTATGAAAGTTTTATTCAAAATGATGTTTATTGGTTTAACCCACTAATGCGGAATAGACCTTCCAGCTTTGGGCTTCATAGAGCCGATCCAACGTCCGACTTCATGCATCATCGTTAAAATCACCTGCATCTCTCTCAGGACCAAACAGCATAGGAACGTCTAGATTCCGATAAAATTCTTCTATGCGATACAATGGAGTCCGATCACACAAAATGTTAATGATCATCGCTTTGATGTGCGTTCCGGGAGAAACCTTCCAATAGGAAGGATTCCAAGTTACAGATTCGTTGATGATCGTTTCCAAATTCATTTCATCACATAAGGCAGCGATCAACTGACTAGGTCCTGCCCCAATGGAAACGATCTCTTCAAAATTCAAAGAACATTCCCCCTAATCCTAAGCTACTGAAACATTTCGCTATGGAAAAGGGTTTTCCCTGCTACATATGGTCTCCTAAAATTTTTTGCCAATTATTTCATGCGAAAAGTGGGGTTTAAGATTCTTTTTTACCTTTTTTATAATTTTTTAACCATCTAGCTGTCTTGTTTAATTTTCGCTCATTAATATTCTTAGAATTCCAAGTATTTCGACATATAGGGCAAGGGAGTGAAACATAGAGTCTATTCCTCATCATCCGCTACACGGTAAGCCAAATTGAAAAATATCATTTGGCTGTCAACCTCTTTCTCGTCGGGATTTTTCTTTACATAAGAATAGTATCCATATTCGTCTTGTTCGCGTGCTTTCACATTATCACGAAGGAGAATCGTAAGTATTTGTTTGAGGCGTTCCTTTAGCTCACTGGCATAAACAGGAAAAGCAATTTCTACTCGCTTTTCCATATTTCTGGTCATTAAATCTGCTGAAGAAAGGAGGATTTTTTCTTCGCCGTTATGATGAAAATAATAAATCCTACTATGCTCTAAAAATCGTCCAACAATACTTCGGACTCGGATATTCTCACTTACTCCTTTAATACCCGGACGAAGACAGCATATTCCACGAACAATAAGGTCAATGTTCACCCCGGCCTGTGAAGCTTCATAAAGTTTCATAATTAATTGCTTATCTGTGAATGAATTCATTTTCGCTATAATCCTGCCATTCCCAAATTGGTTGTGATACTCAATTTCTTTGTCTATCAGCCGAATGAAATCATCACGAATATCAAGAGGGGAAACAGAAAAATGGTGAAAGTTCGGCTTTTCCATAAATCCGCTTAAATAATTAAAAAAATTCGTAGCATCTATTCCGAATTCATCATTTGAAGTAATCAATCCTAAATCAGTATAAACTTTTGCTGTTTCCTCATTGTAATTTCCAGTTCCCAAATGAACAAAACGTTGGATATTTCCATTCATTCTGCGAACAATGAGTGTGATTTTACTATGAGTCTTTAATAATGTCTTCCCGTAAATAACGTGGCAGCCTGATTTTTCAAGCTCTTTTGCCCAATGAACATTATGTTTCTCATCAAACCGTGCTTTAAGTTCTACAAGTACAAGTACTTGCTTCCCGTTTTCAGCTGCCTTTTTTAAATTTTCAATGATAGGAGAGTTTTCACTTACTCGATAAAGGGTTTGTTTAATAGCCAAAACATTCGGATCTTCGGCGGCACATCTTACAAAATCAATAACCGGTTCAAAAGATTCATAAGGATGATGCAGCAAAATATCCTTTTTAGCGGCAATATCAAAAATATTTTGCTTTTTCCCGCTTACATCCATAATTAGGTCCTTTGCAGGCTGGGGAATTAACGATTCAAAAGTCAAATGTTCCTTAAAAGAAGCTATTGTTTTATAAAACTTGAATAAAAACGTTAAATCAAGAGGACCGTTTAAAAAATAAGTATCTTTCTCATGAGTTTTTAACTCACTCAATAAATAAGAAAATATTTTTTCATCATAGTAGTTTTTGGATATTTCCAATCGAACGACTGCTCCCCAATTCCTCTTTTTTAACTCTTCTTCAATTTCTTTCAAAAGGTCTCTTGCACCTTCTTCATGTATTTCTAAATCCGCATTTCTAGTAACACGAAATTGTGACACCGATTCAACATGTAAACCACGAAACAGCTTGTATACAAAGTGGCTAATGAGATCCTCAATTAACACAAATTGTTTCTGATCATGATTGGTTTTATTTGGAACTTCAACGAATCGTTCGAATCCTCTCGGAATTTGTACAATAGCTAATTTTTTACAATAAGGCAATGCTTCCATTTGATTATATAGAACCACTGCAAGATTGATACTTTTGTTCGCAAGCAAAGGAAAAGGGCGATAAGCATCAATTGCCATCGGTGTTAAAACAGGAAAAATAACTTGATCAAAATAGTTTTCAAGGTCATTTAAAGCCTCTCGCGGGAGGTCCTTCATTGTTACAAAAGAAACACATTCTTTTTCCAATAGAG
>JADBKC010000023.1 GCA_014896555.1 Caryophanales bacterium
ATGTACGGAATACATCCTTTTCGATAATGACTTTTCCGTATTCCTCCAGCATATGAATCGTTATATTCGTTTCTTTCCCATACTCAAGCAATATGCTTAAATAATTATCGATATCTTCTTCTGTAAACAATTCCTCAGGAAATTCGACATGTACATAATATTGATCTTCATAGGTAAAAAGCTTTGTTTGCAAGTCGTCCAGACCTGGCTGGGCAGCAAGTCCGATCAAATCTTCAAAATCATGAAAAACCAGCAAAAATTCTAAAGAGTCTTCTTCATCACCGTTTAACGGCCGAATGTGGAAGTGCTGGTCTAAGAGCTCCTCAAATCGCTCATCCATCGGGAATTCACGCAATTTCTCTTCTGGAATGGGCAATTCTAAGCGCTGGCCGTCTTTGGATATTTGAGCTTTCGTCACTAAAATTTCAAGCCCTTTTTCCAAAGCTTGCACTTGGATCCAAAGCGGACCTTCCACAGAGAAATCTTCTTCCTCATGGACTTCATCCATTACTTCCCAAAAGAGTTCTTCACTGCGTTCTCGGTTATACCAGATTTCTTCGCGGTCAAAACCTCTTTCTTCTATATCAACATACGAAATGTAAAATTTGACTGTATTTTCATTTATGCGTTCTATGTCCATTGATTACCTCTCCCTTCTGAATATAAGGTGATGAAGGGACTGCACCCCCGAGCACTGCACTGCTCTGTTCGTTGGTGATTGCATTTCAATTATTTTTACCTTGTACTTCTATTTTATGATAAAACAGCAGGAAAGGGAAACAAAAATCCCTCCCAACACAAAATTTCCTCGCTTTGCCTAAAACATCATGGACTATGTTTTGTCATTCTATCTAAAATTTTTAAAATATTCAAGCGGAATTTTTCCATTTGCCGCAAACGCATATTCTTTTTTTTGGACAAACTCTTCCCATGAAATATACTCAGCACAAAAGCCATTCGTTCCACACGCTTTAAAAAAAGATGATCCAATCTCTTCCCTTCTTTATATTCAAAAAGGGACAGGCATCCCCTGTCCCTTTTAAAAAATACTTGTTATGAGCGTTTTTTTCGACTTGCCACTATCAAGGCTATCAAGGAAAGGACAACAGCAGCGATCGACAGCACGACAGAAACGGTTTCTGCGGACGACCAATTGTGATCTGTTTGTTTTTTCTCATCAGAAGGAGATGTAACAGTTGAATCATGGTCGTGACCTTGCTCATCGGATTGCACCGTTTTTTGCGGCGATGCAGTAATTTCCGTTACAGAATGCGGTGTATCTGTGTTTTCCGCTCCTGTCCACTCCACAATGCTTCCATCCTTATAGTATTGATACGCATTCCACGCCACTTTCGTTTCCTTATCCGGATTCTTGGCGATAAATTGAAATTGCTCAAATTGTCCCGGCAATATTCCATTGCCTTTCGCTTCCCAAGTCACCGTATTGACTTTTCCGGAAGAATCTTTTTCTGTTTTTATATTCCAGTTTGGATCCGGCTGATAAGACTCAAACTCCACTCCTGCCGGTATTTTTAAAACCACTTTCGTTGTAGGGACATTTTTTTCAACCGGAATTTTGATCGTATACGTTTCCCATCCACCCGGTGCGGATACTTTTGGATTCACTGTCACATGGGCGCTGGCCATGCCGTTGAAAAAGAAAAAGGTTGCCGCAAGCAACAAAGCCGTTTTACTGATCTTACGAATCCATTGTTTCATCTTAACCACTCCTTTTTATTTTTTATCGCTTATATAAACTTGAAAATCAGCATCGATCGAATCAAACGTTTGGGTCAAACCATGAATGTGTATTTTCCAATTCCCTTCCATAGGGATCGTTCCAGTTACATAGCCGGATCCTATAGATTTGGTTGGTACTTGAATCGTTGTATTTCCCATATCCATATCTAATGAAGTCAATGTCATAACCACTTGCTGAAGCCCTTGAACCGATTTCCCTTGATTATTAACAATATTGATATAAAATGAATTTTTCCCAACGTCAGCTGGGTCTACTTTCAAAGAAACTGCATAGCCGTTTTCTGTTTTCTTCGTTTCATGAAAAGCTCCATTTGCCTCGAAGGCAGTAGGCATATTGGCCAACATGGCGGCAACGGCTAACGTCAAAATTCCGGTAGCAAATTCTACCCAAACTGTATGCCCTAGCGTTTTTTCTTTTTTTCTGCCTCGAACCCAATGATAAGCAGCAAACGCCATCATCACCAGAAATAGAAAGACTTTCGCCAGAAAAAAGCGGCCATATGTCGTTGAAATGACGGAATGCCAGTTAGGAATATGAATCGCGCCGCCGTAAAGTCCCGTTGCAAGAATAATTGCTGAAATGACCATACCCCAAACGGAAAAGCGATGAATGGCCATCCAATAAGAAGACTTATGATCTTCTTGATCTTGTTGAGACAAACTGGCCGGCAACAGAAAACATATGGACAACAGCGATCCGAGCCAAATCGATGCTGCGGCTAAATGGAGAAAGTCAGCCATTAACGCCAACAATCGATGTTCAGCTGTGGCCGCATGTCCAATGAATGCCTTTGTTAAAAGCAGTCCGAACCCCACTATCCATGAAGCGATCAGCCAGCCGCTGCGGTCATAGCGTAAGGCCTTTATCAGAAAAAGATACAGAACGATTAAAAGGATCCATTGCGCTAAAAAAACAGGTCCGAAATTCGTATAAAATAGTGTATTTTTGTCATATGAAAAGTGAAAAGCGTTCAACCAGATTACGTCGGCGTCCAATTTTGCCTGCAACGGCAAGGAAAGGAGGATGCTGACAGTTATTCCGACAGCCGATATCCAAACTAGCAAATTCCTGCGGCGGAGAAATGATTCAATGTTATTTTTTTGAGGGGGCAAAATACATAACTGAAAAAAGATCACCCCGATCAATAAGGCAAAACTCACATACTGCAGCCATCGAATCAAAATCATATCCGCTTTTGGAAAGTATCCTTTTGTATCGTTTGCCAACGGTGCATTGTTTTGGCTCCCGTCCCCGATCCGAAATGGAATCGTCCCTTCCACAGGATGCCCATCGCCGGAAATGACTTTCCAACGGATCACGTATGTACCTTTTGGAAGATTCTTTTTTAAGCTGGCTGTCAATATAGAAGGATGGTTTTTCTCAACATGTCCGTCTTCCCTGTCGACTCTATTTCCTTTCTCATCTATTACTTTCAATGAATGAAAAACAGGCTGTATCGCTTCATTAAAAATAATTTTTACATTGGCTGGTTCTTTATCCAATACCTCATTCTCCGACGGGGAAGATTGAATGATATATGCATGAGCCTCCGACAACGAAGGATGAAGAACACACAGCAAAAAAATAATGAATATCGCTAAACCGGCTTGTTTACTTTTCAAAGTCTCCAACTCCCAATATGATCATGCCTCAATCGCAACAGTTTGAGCTAAATCCTTTCATTTTTCGTTGAATATTTTGGATAGCTTCTTCAAAGGTATAAATTTGTCCGCCAAAACCAGTTTGAAATTGTTTAATTTGTTTCAGTGTCTGAAAAACAAGGACTTGAGGATAGCAGCAATGCAAATCAATATCGGCATCCATTAAAAAGTAAGCCGTTTTGGCGCTGATAGTCGTATCGTTGAGAAAATCCTTGCAAAGAATTTGTGATACGTCTTCTTCAATATCGTCATATCTCAACAGTCCGCAATGTGAACAGCAAGTTTCTTCAATACGCTGGTCCACCCTGATAATTTGGACACTATGCCGGCTAGTGGATAGTTTATGACAATAAGAACAGATGTTGTGAGACGGTTGTGTCTCTTTTCGTATTGTAATCCCTCTCGAAGTTTTCACAATCTTTTTCTGATCCATTAATGCATTGATGTCCCTATACACAGTCATTTCTGAAACGTTTAACCTCTTGCTTATTTTCGCTACACTTAAAAATTCTTCCGTCTCAAGCCATTTTACAATTTGCCGCTGTCTTTCAACCGGAATCATACAATTCCTCCTTCCTTTTCAAAGGTAGCTTTCTTTTCCCCACGTTTCAATATGTATGATCAAAAATATGTGAAAAAATGATGAAAATTTTTATTTTATCACATATTTTCACAAAATTTTTTGTTTCAATCAACCAACACTAGAATTTTTTCATTCTCCTTAAAGAAATCAGCTATTGGATTCCTTTCATTTTGCTTTCAAAGCCTAAGTTTTCCAAAATAAAAAAGCACGCTTTTTCATCAGCATGCTTTAAAAGATGATTGATTCATAATGAAACTATTTATTTAATTCAACGATGGAACCTGTTTTCAAATACACAATCCATTCGCAAATATTCGTAACGTAGTCTCCAATTCGTTCCAAGTGTTGGGCAGCAAGTAAAAGATGAGACGCTTGATGAACTTGTGATTGGTTTTGTTTCATTTCCTCCACTAAATCTAATACAATTTTTGAAAAATAACGGTCCACCATGTCGTCCCTTTCGGACACTTTCACCGCCGTCTGCTCGTCTAAGGAAATATACGCTTCAAGCACTTCGTGAACCATTTCCTTCACACAATCTGCCATCTGCGGGATATCGATAAGCGGTTTTAAATACATCTCATTTTCCAAACGAATGGTAATTTTTGCGATACTTACTGCATGGTCAGCCATCCGTTCCAAATCGGTTGCCACTTTTAACATCGTCGCAATTTTCCTTAAATCGGTGCCGACCGGCTGCTGCGTAGCGATCAACTCAAAGCATTTCTTTTCAATTTCAATTTCATAATCATTGATCTTCGGATCGTTTTTGATGACATTCGTTGCCTGCTCTGAATCTTTTTCGACAAGCGAATGCACGCTTTTAAAAATCGCTTCTTCCACAAGAAGCCCCATTCTTAATAACGTCTCATGCAGCTCCTGCAATCGAATTTCAAATAATTTTCTAGGCACTTTCGCCGAACCCTCCTACCTTTTTCTCGACCGCTTTTGTCCTGTCTGAAAAATAATTCATCCAAAACGACCGGAAATATAGTCTTCTGTCTCTTTTCTTTGTGGATTAGTAAAAATCGTTTCCGTATCGTTAAATTCAACAACTTGACCATTTAGGAAAAAGGCCGTTTCGTCCGAAACACGCGCCGCCTGTTGCATATTGTGCGTCACGATCACGATGGTGTAGGACTTTTTCAATTCTAAAATCAACTCTTCTATTTTAGCAGTAGAAATAGGGTCCAACGCGGAAGCTGGTTCATCCATTAAAATGATCTCCGGTTCGACCGCCAGCACCCTCGCTATCACTAAACGCTGCTGCTGTCCACCTGATAGCCCCATGGCAGAAGTATGAAGCCGGTCTTTGACCTCATCCCACAAAGCAGCATATCGGAGACTTTTTTCCACTATTTCGTCTAAGTCTCGAGTCTTTTTCATACCATGAATCCTTGGACCATAGGCGACATTATCGTAAATGGACATAGGAAACGGATTTGGCCGCTGGAATACCATGCCGACACGTTTTCTTAATTGAACGACATCTATTTTAGGGCTGTAAATTGGCTGGCCTTCAATGATGATATCCCCTTCGACTCGAAATCCGGGTATTTGATCATTCATACGGTTCAAAGTGCGCAAAAAGGTGGATTTTCCGCAACCGGAAGGGCCAATTAATGCAGTAATATGATTTTTTTTGACTTCAAAATGGATGTTTTTCAGCGCTTGAAAGTCTCCATAATAAACATTTACATTTTGGGCCTGAATAATGGATTGAATTTCTTGTTGGGTCGCAATGGCCATCTCGTTCTCTCCTCCGATTGAAACTTTAACCGAAATTTCCTGTAATATAGTCTTCCGTTTGCTGCTTTTTCGGGTTTGTAAAAATTTGTGTCGTTTCCCCGAATTCAACGATTTCCCCCATATAAAAGAATGCGGTGTAATCGGAAATCCGTGCAGCTTGCTGCATATTGTGCGTCACAATGATAACGGTGTAATCTTTTTTCAATTCTTCAATTAATTCTTCCACCTTTCCTGTTGAAACAGGATCAAGTGCTGAAGCTGGTTCATCCAGCAATAAAACGTCTGGCTCCATTGCCAAAGCCCTTGCTATGCATAACCGCTGCTGCTGACCGCCAGATAGGGCCAATGCTGAACGATGAAGACGGTCCTTCACTTCATCCCACAGAGCTGCTTTCCGTAAACTTTTTTCAACGATTTCTTCTAACAGCTGTTTATTTTTTACACCATGGTGTTTAGGGCCGAAAGCTACATTTTCAAAAATGGATTTGGCAAAAGGATTAGGCCGTTGAAATACCATTCCAATGCTTTTACGGATATCAAACACATTAGCTTGTGGATGGTTTAAATCGCTGCCTCTGTATAATATTTCTCCTTCTACTCTACATCCAGGAATTTCATCATTCATACGGTTTAAACTTCTCAAATAGGTGGATTTGCCGCATCCGGATGGACCGATAAGAGCCGTTACCCGATTTTCCATAAAAGAGGCACTGACATTTTTAATAGCCAGATGGTTTCCGTAATAAACACGCAAATGATTCGTTTTCAAAATGACGTTATCACTCATTTCCTGTTTTTCAGAACTGCTGTTGGAAGGTGCCGTTGTCAATACTCCTGAGCGAACATTGCTGCTCGTTTTATTTTCCTTCAACATTGTTGTCGTCGCCATTATGTTATTCCTCCCTTAGCTTGATGTCATCCGCCGGTGAATTCTTTTTCCAATCCAGCGAGCACTGACGTTAAAGATTAATATAAATATTACAAGCACAGCAGAAGCCCCGCTAGAGACTGCATTAACATCCGGTATCACCGCTTCGCCATTCACTTTCCAAATATGGACTGCCAGAGTTTCAGCAGGACGCAACGGATTTAACGGAGAGGTCGGGCTAAACGGATTCCAATTGGTAAAATCCAGATTAGGGGAACTCATTCCTGCGGTATAAATGAGAGCTGCTGCTTCACCGAAAACTCTGCCTGATGCCAAAATAATTCCGGTAATAATTCCAGGGAGTGCAGCAGGCAGCATGATGTTTTTGATCGTTTCCCATTTTGAAACGCCGAGGGCAAGACCCGCTTCTCTTTGCGAGGATGGAACTCCTCTCAACGAATCTTCCACAACCCGAACCATAAGAGGCAAATTAAACAATGTTAATGCAAATGCACCGGATAAGATGGAAAAGCCCCAACCCATCGAAATAACAAAAAAGAGAAAACCAAACAATCCTACTACGATGGATGGCAAAGAAGATAGCACTTCAATGACCGTTCTTAATATATTCGTCCATATATTTTTTTTCGCATATTCTGCCATGTAAATTCCGGCACCGAGCGATAGAGGGATACTAATGAGCATCGTTAACACTAGTAGATATAATGAGTTAAACAATTGAGGTCCTATTCCGCCACCCGCTTGAAAACTTTCCGGAGGCGATGTAATAAAATGCCAGGAAATATGCGAAAGACCTTTTAGCAATATATAACCAAGAAGCCCCACTAATAGAAGTACGAGTAATAGCGCGATGATATAAAACACGATTGTTGCCACACGATCAGCTATTTTCGCTTTCATTCAAAAGTCCTCCTGCGTCCCAAAATCCTTACAATCATAATAAACACTAAAGACATCAATAATAATATAAGCGCCAATGTCCACAATGCATTATTCTCCACTTGCCCCATAACGGTATTTCCCATACCCATTGTCAAAATACTCGTCAAGGTGGCTGCTGGCTCCATCAACGATTTTGGAATCACGGCCGAGTTTCCGATTACCATTTGGACAGCCAAAGCTTCTCCAAACGCTCGAGCCATTCCAAAAATCATAGCTGTCAAAATTCCCGGACGCGCTGTTCTGAGTACAACCTTATAAATGGTTTGCCATCTTGTGGCCCCCAATGCAAGCGATGCTTCTCTCAATGAAGTCGGAACCGCAAGAATGGCATCCACCGATAAACTCATCATTGTCGGCAAAATCATCACGGTCAATACGATAGTCCCCGCAGCAATTCCAAACCCGCTGCCTGAAAAATGATCTCTTAAAAACGGCACTACTAAGCTTAAGCCAGTATATCCATACACTACGGATGGAATACCGACCAATAATTCAATAACCGGCTGCAATATCCTTTTCCCAAATTTCGGGGAAATTTCAGTCATAAATACAGCCCCACCAATAGCAAATGGAGCACAAATTAAAGCAGAAAACAGCGTGACGGCAAACGATCCTACAATCATCGGCAATGCGCCGACTACTGGTTTCCCTTCTTTGTCTAACTTCCCTGGATCCCATTCTTTTCCAAACAGAAAGTCGGTAATACTAGCTTTATTGACCACAAACGTGCTCAATCCTTTAGATGTCACAAAATACAAAATGGAAGCCGCAACAAAAACCATAAAGGCGACGCATAAAAATGTTATCATTCTCCCGCGCCGCTCAATCCATATTTTTGATTTTGTTCGGGTATTCTTCATTTTTGTCCACTCAACAGCTTTGTCGCTCAATTCGGTTTCCCCTTTCCATTACAACTAAGAAAAAGGGAGTGACCCCCCAAAAATTATTTTTGGGTGATCGTTCCCTTTGCATCACGTTCTACTTTCATTCCAGATACTGGAATATATCCCAACTTCTTAACAAGGTTGCTTTGAACATCATCGGAAATCATGTAGTCAAGAAAATCTTTTGTTAATCCAGTTGGTTCACCTTTAGTATACATATGTTCATATGCCCAGATTTTCCATTTTCCTGATTCTACATTTTGTTCCGTTGGTTCAACCCCGTCCACTTTTAAAGCAGTCATTTGATCGTTGAAGTAAGAAAACGCTAAATAACTAATTGCTCCTGGAGTTTCGCTGACGATTTTTTGAACCGTTCCGGAAGAATCTTGTTCTTGGGATTTAATCGGTGTTGCTCCATCCAGTGCCGTTTTTTCAAATACTGCTCTTGTTCCAGAGCCTTCTGCACGGTTGATGACCACGATTTTTTCATCTTTACCGCCAACTTCTTTCCAGTTTTTCACTTTTCCAGTAAAGATGTCGATTAATTGTTTTTTCGTAAGATTATCCACACCAACATCTTTATTGGCAACTGGTCCCATTCCTACAACAGCGACTTTATGATCAACAAGTTTGCCGGCGTCAATTCCGTCTTTTTCCTCCGCAAATACGTCGGAGTTACCAATGTCTACAGCGCCTTCTTGCACTTTACTTAAGCCTGTACCGCTTCCCCCGCCTTGTACATTAATTGTCGTACCTGAGTTTTTATTCATATACTCAGTAGCTGCTTCTTGTACAAGCGGTTGTAAAGCTGTAGACCCTACCGCCGTAATGGAACCAGTTGTGGCTGTTTCATTGTTATTGTTATTGTCGTTTTTGTTAGGAGTGCCGGCATCCTTATTTGAATTGTTGCCGCATCCTGCTGCCGCAAAGGCAAATAGCAGTACCATTGTGAACAATGCGATAAATCTTTTTCTCATTTTTTTTCCCCCTATGAATTAATAAGGTTCTATTCTCTCTTACATGATTTAAGATAATAGGAACGTATTAAGCCTGTATTAATAGAATGTTAAGAAATTGTAAAGGCGGTTTTTCATTTGCTGCATACTGTAATAAAGCTGTAAAAAAAGATCTTTTGCTAGAGCTAAAATGATTAAAAATATATGGAAAAGCCGCACCATGTACAATATAGTGCGGCAAGAAGTTACGATTTTTTTTGTTTTTTCGGCAATGTAATGATAAATTCCGTCCCTTTTCCTTCCTCGCTTTCCACATGAATGGTGCCGTGATGGGATTCTACTAAATGCTTGACAATGGCAAGACCAAGACCGGTTCCGCCTGACTGACGAGATCTTGCTTTATCCACGCGGTAAAAACGTTCAAAGATCCTAGGCAAATCTTGCTTGGAAATTCCAATTCCCGTATCTCTTATCACTATGTCTATTTCTTTTTCTCTTTCATTCAGTTCTATATCGATGTTACCGCCTTCAGGTGTATATGCTGCTGCATTGGTTAAAAGATTTAAAATGATTTGCTGCAGCCGATCTTTTTCCGCTTCGATCACCACCCCTTTATGTTCTGGAAGATTCAGATGAAGCTGTTTTTTATGAATCTTCTCTTGGATGGTTTCTGCCGTCTCGTTGATAACGCTGGAAACGTCGAGCGGTTCAGGCTTTAAAGGCAACCGCTGCTGCTCTATTTTTGACAAATCAAGAATGTCCGAAATGAGGCGATGCAGCCTGTCGCTTTCATCGTAAATAATTTTTAAAAAGGAACGGCAAGTTTCTTCATCGTACATTGCCCCGTCTAACAGAGTTTCTGCAAAACCTTTTAACGAAGTCAACGGTGTTTTTAATTCATGGGAAACATTGGCTACAAATTCGCTGCGGATTTTTTCGAGCCGGCGAATATCGGTAATATCATGAAGAACGGTTATGACTCCCCTTTGCTTCTTCATGATGCATCGCCAACATGAGGGCAATATGAGCATCTAGTATCCGTTCATTAGGATAATAAATATGCACTTCTTCATGAATGCGGACCCCTTCTTTTAATGAACGGTCTATCAACTGGCTGAGGCCGAAGTTTTTCCCCGCTTCGATATGTAGCTTTCCAATTAAATGTTCAGAAGAAGCCCCGATAATTTTCTCCATCGCCCTATTGACAAGAGTAATTCTTCCAGCAGGGTTAATGAGCATGACGCCGCTTACCATATTGGCAAGTACCCCAGTCAGCCGCTGCTGGTTTTCACGGATTTCTTCCATCTGCAGTTTTAAACTGATGGCTAAGTCATTAATTGCATTCACGAGCTGTTTCAACTCGCCGTTCGCCTTGGTTTTCACCCTGCTGTCATAATCTTTTTCAATGAGACGATTCGCAACTTGAATGCTCGCTTCAATGGGTCGTGTAAACCGCTTAGCCATTCTGAATCCAATGACCCCAGAAACCGTCAAAGTAATCACCATCGCCAAACCGAGACTAATCCACAGCTGTTCGAGTGTACGTTCAATTTTTTTTAAAGTAACGGAAATGCGAACAACACCGATGAATTTGCCGTCCTTTTGGATAGGTTTCGCTATATAGATCATGCTATAGCCAAGCGTCGGACTGCGGCGGACAGATTCCCCATAAGAGTGATGTTCGCGAATCACTTCCCGAAATTCTGGACGGTTTGAATGATCTTCCATTTTATGAGGATCACGATCGGAATCTGCAAGCACTTTTCCATCTGCCCTAATAATGGTTATCCGCGGATCGTGATGAGAATAATAATGGTGGATATAGTTTTGAAGCTCATTTGAATGTTGATACATGGACTTCGTGTCAATCGATTTGATAATGATATCAGCAGTCTGGGACAATTGGTTTCGGATCATATCCATATAAGTATTTTTCATGATGTCAGCAATGACAAAGCCAATCCCAAGGAGAACGGCGGACAAAAGCGCAAAAAATGTCGAGAAGATTCTAAGCCATAGTTTATTCATGTGGACGTCCTTCCCCTTTTTCTAAAGAAAATCGCCTCTTTTTCTTGCTCTTTCTGTCTATTATAATGGGTTCGAAAGAAAAATCATTTTTTATCTTGACCACCTCTGTCCATTATGATTACCATTCATTGTATAATTCTTGGAGTTCCATGTCATTAGGAAAAAGAAAATCTCATGAAAAATAGGGCTGATTTTCCAAGGGAAAACCAGCCCTATCTAAAGCAGTCTAATGAAGCAAAAGCTTAATTCACCATTTTTTGAGCTTCCAGCAATTGGAATGTCCGCACTTTTCTAGGCAAAAAGCGTCGAATTTCATCTTCATTGTATCCTACTTGAAGGCGCTTTTCATCCATAATAATCGGTCTTCTTAACAGACCGGGGTTTGCCTGGATCAGTTCAAACAAATCTTGAAGCGGAAGTGTATCCAAATCAACGTTCAACTTTTGGAATATTTTCGAACGAGTAGAGATGATCTCATCCGTTCCATCTTCTGTCATTCTTAAAATACTTTTAATTTCTTCCACGGTGAGAGGTTCGGAAAAAATATTCCGTTCCTTATATGGGATGTCATGCTTTTCCAACCATGCTTTTGCTTTTCGGCAAGATGTACAACTTGGTGAAGTGTATAGTGTTACCATTCCTCAATCACACTCCTTAAATTTTAATAATACTTGCTTCATCTTGAGGAATATCAATTAATGAATATTTTAAAGATAAAATAATTTTGGAGCGAAGATACATTATGTATTATACAACATATTCAATTTTTTTGATATAGATTTCCTAAAATTCTCTAAAATATTCTTTTGCTTTCCTCCTATGGAAGAGGTGCCTGTCACTTGTATCAATCTCACTATAAAAGAGGTATCCCAATCGCTTTGGGATACCTTTTTTCCGCTTTTAAATCATGTTTTCAGTCGTGTTGGCAAGCTGCTTTGCGGTGGAGCGGTCCGGATCAAGGCGTTTTTCAAGTTTTCTGGCCAAGATGGACAGCAAATAGTTGACGATGAAATACATAAATGCGGAGAGAAGCAGAATCGGGATAATGTATTTTGCTCCGCTTTCCCCGCTGTAGACGCCTTTTGCATTGTGCAAAAGTTCCGGCAGCGAAATGATAATCGCAAGAGAAGTATCTTTTAACAGCGAGATGAACTGGCTCACGAGCGGCGGGATCATTTTTTTCAAAGCTTGCGGCAGGATGATATGCCACAGCGTTTGAATATAATTAAGGCCTGATGAACGGGCCGCTTCGATCTGCCCTTTTGGAATCGAGTTCAAGCCGCCGCGCACGATTTCAGCAATCATGGCCGATTCGAACACTGTCAAGGCTGCAATCGCTGCCATTGTAACGCTCATTTTGATGCCGACTTCCGGCAAAGCAAAATATGTAAAGAAAATAATCAAAATCAGCGGCAAGTTCCGGATGACTTCCACTAAAAGCGCAACCACACTCGATAAAACTGGAATTTTTGTGTAGCGCAAAATACCGAGTACGCAGCCGAAGATGAAGCTTAAAATAATGGACACAACGGCAACTTTCAATGTCACCGCAAAGCCTTGCAGTAAATAAGCCAAATTGGCGCCTGAATAAGCTCCGGCAAAGTCCATAACGTTCCCCTCCTTGTATCGTTCCAAATGATTCGTTTCTCCGTCGTTATTCGCTTCTTGCCAGCCGGCGTTCCAGGTAGTTGACCAGCAAGCTGAGCGGAATGGTCAGGACGAGATAAAACATGCCGACAAAAATATACGTATCAAACGTAATCCACGTTTTTTCGTGGATGATATCGGCGTAGTACATTAGGTCGAGCCCTGCAAATACCCCAAGAATGGAAGAATTTTTAACTAAATTCAGGAATTGGTTGCCGATCGGCGGGATTACGATTTTGATCGCTTGAGGCAAAATAATATAACGCATCGCCTGAATGTAAGTCAGGCCTGTGGAACGCGCAGCTTCTAGCTGTCCCTTATCGACCGATTGGATGCCGGCACGCACGGCTTCTGCAATAAAGGCGGCTGTGTAAATGGAAAGCGCAATGGTCCCTGCGATAAATCCGCTTAAGTTAATATGGAAATAACTGAGCCCGTTGTAGAAAAAGAAGCCGATCAAAATTAACGGAATGTTGCGGATGACTTCCACGTAGAAGGCGCCGATAAAATTCAGCAGCTTGACAGGAGCCAGCCGGAAAACGGCAATGATGTTGCCAAGAATGAAACTGGCAATCAGACCGATAATGCTGATTTTAATCGTATTGACGAAGCCCTGCATGTATAAATCGAAATAGTTAGTTAGGATCGAAAAATCGAGCATACCTGTTTCACTCCTTTACGGTTCAATCAGCGGAAAGGGATGGGCGATTTTTTGCCCACCCCTTTCCGGATTATTGTTCTTTGATCCATTTGTTTTTGATTTTGTCGTATTCTCCGCTGTCTTTCAGTTCTTTTAAAGCTTTGTTTACAGCTTTTACGAGTTTCGTATTCCCTTTTTTCATCGCAATGCCGTAAGGCTCATTCGTAAATGTACCGCCAACGACTTGATAATCCGGATCCTGAGCAGCCATTCCATAAAGAATCGAATTGTCGGTTGTCAGCGCATCGCCTTTTCCAGATTTCAAAGCTGTGAATGCTTCTTGGTAGTTTTCAAACTCGAGCACTTGCGTATCCGGTGCGGCTTTCTTGACGTTGTCCCCGGACGTCGCACCTTTTACCGTCAATACTTTTGTCCCTTTTTTCAAATCTTTGACGCTATGAATCTTGCTGCCCTTTTTCACAAGGAGAGATTGACCGGCGTCAAAGTAAACATCCGAGAAATCGACGACTTTTTTGCGGTCCGGCGTGATCGTCATGGTGGCGACGACCATATCTACATCACCGTTTTGCAGCATCGGAATCCGTGTTTTAGACGTGACTTCCTTGAGTTCCACTTTTACTTTATCGCCGAAAATTTTCTTGGAAATCGCTTTGGCAATATCAATATCAAAACCTTCCACTTTTCCAGTTTTCGGATCTTTGTAGCCAAATAAATATGTATCATATTTGACTCCGACAACCACTTTCCCCTTGTCTTTGATTTTCTGGATGGGATCATCGCTGCTGCCGCTTGTCGTTTTTGACTTGCCGCAGCCTGCCATCAAAGCGGCCGCTAAAACAAAAATCAAGCCCACTGTAAACCATTTTTTCATTTTTCTCATTCTAATCCCCCTCTATATTATTTAATGATTGAGAACACGGTTTAAAAAGGTGCGCGCCCGCTCCTCACGCGGGTTTTTGAAAAATTCTTCCGGCGTGTTGTCTTCGATGATCCTCCCCTGGTCCATGAAGATGACGCGATCTGCTACTTCGCGGGCGAATCCCATTTCATGTGTGACGACCACCATCGTCATTCCTTCTTTTGCAAGCGATTTCATAACATCAAGCACTTCTCCGATCATTTCCGGATCAAGCGCAGAAGTCGGTTCGTCAAACAGCATAATGCTCGGCTCCATCGCCAGTCCGCGGGCAATGGCCACACGCTGCTGCTGGCCCCCCGATAATTGTGATGGATACGAATTTGCCTTATCCGGGATGCCCACTCTTTCCAGGTAATGCATAGCTTTTTTCTCCGCTTCCTCTTTGCCCATGCCGAGCACTTTAATCGGTGCAAGAGTAATATTTTGCAAAACCGTTTTATGCGGATACAAATTGAAATGTTGGAAGACCATGCCGATATTTTTTCGCAATTCGTTGATGTCAGTTTTTTTGTCATTTACTTTAACATTTCTGACGAGAAGCTCGCCATCCGTAATCTCTTCCAAACGATTGATGCAGCGGAGCATCGTGCTTTTCCCGGATCCGGAGGGACCGATCACCACAACGACTTCTCCTTCATCGATTTCAAGATTTATATCTTTCAATACATGAAAATTTCCGTAATATTTGTTTACATGGCGGAACGAGATCACATCGTCACCTCCCCGTTGTATTTCTTTCTTGATGAGGTCTTCCATCATTTAAGAAGATTGCACTACTCTATTTTAAAGTATATCAATTCATTAAAATAATATCAATATTTCTCTAATTTAGATTTATCTGTTTATTGAAATCGTTTTAGAAGATTCATCCGTTGATACATATTCGGAAATAAATGCCATTAAACTTTTAAGAAAAAATGACTTTGTTCATTTTTCATGCTGAAATAAGAAGGAAAAGCGAACGAATTTCGAGATAATGCGACTATGTCCTGCAATATAACATAGTCCAAAGATAAAAAGCTCCAAATCGCTTGGGGCACATCAAGGAAGAATGCAACAAACGGAATGCCGAAAGAACACACGCTCACAGAAGAATGACTCGCAAAAATTATAATGAGAAATATATGGAAACAGGTAAATTGGTCTTAGACGACAAGAAATGTGAAATTTAAACATCGCTTAGACTTTAGGCACGACTCCAATCAGGATGATGTGTAAAGCCCTTTCATCACCCGCTGATGATGCGTGCGATGATGCAAAGTGGATCATCCGTGTTCTTCAGATCGGAAGTTTGACGTCCTCTTCTTCCTTCAAATTCCGCCTCAATACTTATGATCTTTCGTTAGGCTACCGCCACTGCTGCCTCCTTAATTGGAACTTTAGTATTATACATGCGTGCAAATAAAACACGATCCCTAAAAAAGGAATCGTGTTTCCGTCATATGAAGATGATCGCTTTCCGCAACAACTCTCTTACGGTAAACCAATGAAGTTTGATGAATGCAAATTTACTTGTTCAGGCTGTTTCTATACTGATGCCATTCTTTTTCTGAACAATAGACAAAATGTCCGGGAGTCACTTCCCGCATTTCTAATTGATCATCGGGTCCATATTGGTGCACGCTTGGGTCATACAAAATTCTTTTTAGCGTACGTTCGCTTTCAGGATCCGGCAGAGGGATGGCCGAAAGAAGCGATTGGGTGTATGGATGGAAAGGATGCTGGTACAATTCCTCGCTCGGCGCCAGCTCTACTAATTTGCCAAAATACATGACACCAATTCGATCGCTGATATATTTCACCATGGACAAATCATGAGCGATGAACAAATACGTCAATTCTTTTTCTTTTTGCAATTTTTTCAATAGGTTCACAACTTGAGCTTGAATCGAAACATCCAACGCAGAAATCGGTTCATCGGCAATAATAAATTCCGGCTCCACCGCAAGAGCGCGTGCAATTCCGATTCTTTGCCGCTGTCCGCCTGAAAATTCATGCGGATAGCGATCTGCATAATCTTTTTTTAATCCAACTGTTTCCAATAATTTGTACACTTTTTCCATCCGTTCTTCTTTTGAACTCGCCAATCCGTGAATATCAATTCCTTCCGCAATAATATCAGCAACTTTCATCCGTGGATTCAGCGATGCATAAGGATCTTGGAAAATCATTTGCATTTTCCGATTCAATTCTTTTAATTCCTTTTTCGATTTTCTGCCGTGTACATCTTTTCCTTGAAACATTACTTTACCGCCAGTCGCTTCATATAAACGAATGATGGTTCTTCCTGTAGTTGATTTTCCACATCCAGACTCGCCAACAAGACCAAACGTTTCTCCTTTATAGATTTCGAACGAAATGCCGTCTACCGCTTTCACCATGTTCGGTTTCCCTTCGTTAAAATAAAGTTTCAAGTTTTGGATTTCCAATAATTTTTCTGTCATCTCCCTACACCCCCTTCACGAGCAACGGTTTCTTATAATTTCCTGGCATCGCACGGATACGCTGTTTGACGATTTCAGGCGGCTCTACTTTCGGTGCTTTCGAATGGAGCAGCCACGATTTGACTAGATGGGTATCCGAAACCTTGTAAACGGGCGGTTCGTATTCAAAATCAATTTTCAAAGCATATTCACTTCTTAAAGCGAAAGAATCTCCTTTAGGCGGATGAAGCAAGTCTGGGGGAGTTCCTGGGATTGCTTTTAATTCTTCATTTTGGTCAATATCCACGCTCGGCATCGAAGCAAGAAGCCCCCATGTATACGGATGCCTTGGATCATAAAAAATTTCATCCACTGTACCAATTTCAACAATTTGTCCTGCATACATCACCGCAACACGATCCGCCACATTGGCAACAACTCCTAAATCATGGGTAATAAAAATAATGGAAGTCCCCATTTTTTGTTGTAAATCTTTCATCAGTTCTAAAATTTGAGCCTGGATGGTCACGTCTAAAGCCGTTGTGGGCTCATCGGCAATGAGAATTCTCGGATTGCATGCAAGTGCGATGGCAATCACTATACGCTGTCTTTGTCCGCCTGAAAATTGGTGGGGGTATTGCTTAAACCGCACTTCCGGTTGAGGCAAGCCAACTAAATGCAAAAGCTCGATCGCCTTTTTTTTCGCTTCTTCTTTAGACAGTTTTCGATGTTTTCTTAAAGGTTCCATGATTTGTTTTCCGACTGTCATCGTTGGATTCAGCGATGTCATCGGATCTTGAAAAATCATCGAAATTTCTTTTCCCCTGATTTGGTCCATTTCCGAATCCGATAATTTCGTCAGATCTTTTCCAGCAAATAAAATTTCTCCTTCTTTAATTGAACCGGACGAACTAGGAATTAAACGCATAATGGCCTTAGTGGCCACCGATTTTCCCGATCCAGATTCTCCCACGATGGCCAGCGTTTCCCCTTTTTTTAATTGAAAATCCACCCCTCGGACAGCTTGGATCTCTCCTGCATGCGTATCAAAGGAAACATGTAAATTTTTAACTTCGAGTATATTTTCCATATTGATTCTCCTCTTTCTTCTTACTTACGCATTTTCGGATCTAACGCATCGCGCAGTCCATCCGCTAATAAGTTAAAGCTTAAGATCAACAAACTGATGATGACAGATGGAATGATGAGCATATACGGATTCGTTTGCAAGGATTTGAATCCGTCGTTCACCAATGAGCCGAGAGAAGCTTCCGGCGGCCGAATCCCTAAGCCGATAAAGCTTAAAAAAGCTTCGGTGAAAATGGCATTAGGAACCGTAAACATTGTGGTAATAATGATTTGGCCCACAATATTGGGAATCAAGTGCTTTCCGATCAGCCTTGCATTGGAAGCGCCCAGCGTTCGAGAAGCAAGAACAAATTCTTGGTTTTTCAATTTCAATATTTGTCCGCGGACGATTCTTGCCATATTCACCCAGCCTGTAATAACCATCGCTAATGTAATCGACATAATTCCCGGTTGAATGACAAGAATAAAGAGAATGACAATAATTAATTGTGGAATTCCCATCAACACTTCAGTGATCCGCTGCATAATATCATCGACTTTTCCTCCGTAAAAACCAGAGATACCGCCGTATAAAATGCCAATTAACAAATCGATGGCCGCAGCTAAAATTCCAATGTAAATCGAAATGCGAGTTCCGTACCAAGTTCTCGTCCATAAATCCCGTCCTAGTTCATCCGTGCCAAACCAATAATATTCTTTAACATTTTTGGCTTTATACATATCGAAGCCGTCTTGATCTTTTCCATCAAACGGAAGCCATGAAATTTTTTCTAGTACTGGAATTTTAGGTGGAAGCTTTGCATGAGCAACATTTTGTTCTTTATACGTGTGACCGGACATGCTAGGCCCGATGATCGCCATCACGGAAATCAAAATGATCAAGATTAAACCAACGATAGCCCCTTTATTTTCCTTTAGTCGAATCCAGGCATCTTGCCAATGATTCAAGCTTGGACGTTCGATTTTTTCTATTTGATCCTCTCTTCTTTCAACAGGAACAAATAACTCATCTGAGAGATGATTCAAATCAGGCAAACGGTCAGCATTCATGAATTCTTCCCTCCTGTCAAGCGGATACGCGGATCAATCACTCCGTACAAAATATCCACAACGAAAATCATAAAAATAAATAAGGCGCTGTAAAATAAGGTTGTGCCCATGATCATGCCAAAGTCATTCGTCATAATCGAACGGACAAACTGATCTCCAAGACCAGGAATTCCGAAAATATTTTCAATGACTAAAGATCCTGTCATAATATTCACAATCATTGGACCAAGCAGCGTGATAATCGGGATAAGCGCGTTTCGAAGCGCATGATTTAGAATAATATCCCTGTTGCCAACCCCTTTTGCACGGGCAAGCATAATATAATCCGACGATAAAATCTCCAAAAGCTCCGTCCTCATAAAACGGGCTACGGTGGCAATAACGGGTACAGAGAGAGCAAGCGACGGCAGCACCGTATACTCGAAGCCTCCCCAATCTGCTACCGGAAAGATCGGAAATTTCACTGCAAAGAAATATTGCAAAAATCCTGCAAAGACAAAGGAAGGAATGGAAATCCCCAGAACCGCAATGGTGGTGGCTCCATAATCTACGATCGTGTTATACTTTAAGGCTGCGATGATTCCAAGCAGAATGCCGACAATGGTGCCAAACACAATAGACTGAAACCCTAAAACGGCGGAAGGACCAATCCGTTCCGCAATCATCGTCGACACTGGACGATTATTATATTGGAATGAGACTCCTAAATCTCCTTTCACTAAATTCCCCATATAGCGAGCATATTGAACAGGAAGCGGATCATTTAATCCATATTTTTCTAAAATGATTTTTTGCTGATCCGGTGAAAGTTTTTCCTGATTATGCAGTGGGGATCCGGGCAGGAGTTTCATAAGAAAAAATGTGGCCGTAGCAATCACAAACATCGTCACAAGCATGTAAATAATACGCCTGATGGTATATTTAAACATCCGATAACCTCCTTTTTCTTTTTGTTGCGACAAATTCCAACAAATTTTTTGTTAATTCATTATATTGCGAAATATTTCTTCCATTAGGGAAAAAGGAGAGCATATGCTCTTAATAAGCATACACCCTCCTTTAAAGGTCAGCCTTTGTCTTCTACTGAATCGACACCCATTTGTAAGATAGTTCAGGCCCAACTTTATGTTTCAACAATCCTTTTACATACGGACGTTGCAATATGGCTCTTCCTCTTTGGTAAACAGGAGCAATGGCCGCATCTTGATCCAAAAGGATTTTTTCCGCTTTTAACATCGCTTCCCAGCGTTTTTCTGGTTGTAAGGCATAAGTCGTTTTGGCTTCTTGGACAAGTTTGTCATATTCAGGGTTCGAATAATGCATTTCATTGTTTCCGCTGTTGGTTTCAAACATATCGATGAAAGTCATCGGATCGGCATAGTCTGGTCCCCAACCAGCAAGAGAGAATTCGTAATTTGTTTTTGCTTCAAGGTCAAGTTTTTGTTTGAACGGCTGTTGTTTAATATTAACCGTTAATCCTTTTAAGTTCTTTTCTAGTTGTTCTTTTAAATATTCGCCTGCTTTTCTGGACAAATCATCGTCATAGTTTAACAGTTCTAAAGTGATTTTGTCCTTTCCTAAAGCTTTTTTCGCTTTTTCCCAATGTTTTTTCGCTTCTTTTACGTTGTAAGTAGTAAGATTACCGTTTTCATCCCGGAAATATTTTCCGTTTGGACCCTTTACAAATTCCGATGGAACAAAATAATCAGCAGGAATCGAACCGTTATTTAAAATGACATTGGTAAATTGCTTTTTATCAAACGCCATGCTGATGGCCTTGCGGGCATCTACATTTTTCAATACAGGATTTTGTTCATTGAAGCGCAAGAAGAAAACAGTTGGTTCTTTTTCATATTTTAAATCTTTGTCGTTTTTATACTTATCGACAAATTCAGAATCAAGACTAACGCGGTCAATAGCCTTGCTTTCATACAAGTTCACAGCAGTTTGCGTATCTTTGACGATTTTCACATTGACTTCTTTCAATTTCACAGAATCTTTATCCCAATAATTCGGATTTTTCTTCATCTGCCATTTGTCGTCATGCTTCCAAGAAGACAAAACAAATGGACCGTTGTAAACAGTTGTATCGGCTTCTAAACCGTAGTTCTTGCCTTGTTCTTTCACATATTTTTCGTCTTGAGGCAAAAACGTTCCAAACGTTAGAAGATTTTTAAAATAAGGAACCGGTGTCTCAAGCTGCACTTGAAGCGTTTTGTCGTCCAGTGCCTTTACCCCCAATTGCTCCGGCTTCATTTTTCCTTCATTGATCGCTTTTGCATTTTTGATGTCATACATTATGTATGCATACTCAGAACCCGTCTTTGGATCCACTACTTTTCTCCATGCATACACGAAATCGCCAGCTTTCACCGGGTCGCCATTAGACCATTTCGCATCGCGAAGTTTAAACGTCCATGTTTTTCCGTCTTTGCTGACTTGCGGTTCTCCTTCCGCTATTCCTTCTACAGGTTCATCGTTTTTTCCTAAACGATAAAGCCCTTCCATTACATTATTTAAAGCAGTAAAGGAAACAACATCAGTTGCTAACGCAGAATCCATAGACGGTATTTCCTGCGTTTCAACCAGGTTTAATACTTGATCTTTTTTGGCATTGTCTCCATCTTTGCCGCCATTGGACTTACTGCCGCCACATGCAGTCAACACCGTGCTGACAGCAAGCAGGAGTACGAGAAAAAGAGAGAACTTCTTTTTCATAGGGAATGGAACCTCCTTGTATGATAGTATCTTCCTACTTTTCGAAAGACTTGATAATTATTATAATCTATTTTAACTTTTTTTCAATAACTAATTTTTATATATTTCTATATATATGTTTTTATTAGAAAAAACAGAATTCCTTTTTTTGAGTAAAATGGTAACGCTTTAATGTATTTATTTAAACTACCGTTCTAAATTGATATTTTATTATTGTTATGAATGTATTTTTCTGAAATAACATAATGATCATTATATGTACGAATGGATTTTGCTTTTCGGAATGGAATACCGAAGTAATTGTCTCCCTTTTTTATCACAGGTATACTTAGGATAGAAACGACTATTACGCCTTAACTGCATTCCTTCAGTAAAAGATACACGAGAGAATTAGGAGCGTTGTTCATGAAGACGATTTTTATTTTATTCTTTGGCAACATATTGGTTTCCGCCTTATATTCTTTCATAGCTCCCCAATCTTTTTTTACTAGCTTTGTCAACGCCACGTTTTTGATCGGTCTCTTCTTCTTGATGGCTGGTCTCTTTCTTTTCGTTTATGAAGGAGGTTTTTTCAACGGAATCATAAACAGCTTTAAACGGATGAGAAAAATGACTAAAGAAGGCCAGTATGCTTCACAGTATGACCCTTTAGATGAAAAAGATGCTGCGCGTTTGGATATGGGGAAAAGAAAAATTCGTTTTACTATTCCGTTGATTGCTGCAGGCAGTTTTTTTGTGGTTTTGGATATGATGATTGCTTTTCTTATTTCCGCTTAAACCGCTTGAATCGTTGTGAAAAATTCGCTATAATCAGGGACACATATAATAGAAGCGATGAGAAAGAAGAGTACAGTCTGCAACCGGTTTTACAGAGAGTTTGTGGTTGGTGGAAACAAACAACCGGACAGCTGGAATGGACTTTCGAGCTCCCTTTGCGAACAGCTGCAAGCTCAGTAGTGAAGAGGCGCATTCCGTTGCGTTAAAAGGATTCCATGTGAATGGAAATAAAGTGGCTCCATGCGAGCAACTTAGGGTGGCACCGCGGAACAACCATTCGTCCCTAAACTTTTCGGACGGATGGTTTTTTTGTGGAGCAATAGGATTCATTATACATGATGGAGGTATGAAATGATGAAAACAATTTTTTCGGGAATTCAGCCTAGTGGAACGATTACGCTAGGAAACTATATTGGGGCAATGAAGCAATTTGTTGAACTGCAAGACGAGTATAATTGTTATTTTTGCATTGTGGACGAACATGCCATTACCGTTCCTCAAGATCGGCTTGAGCTTCGCAAAAATATTCGCAGCTTAGCGGCATTGTACTTGGCGGTCGGTCTTGATCTAGAAAAAGTGACTCTTTTCATTCAATCAGAAGTTCCCGCCCATACAGAAGCTGGATGGATTCTTCAATGCATTTCCTATATAGGTGAATTGGAGCGTATGACACAATTTAAAGATAAATCAGCTGGAAAAGAAGCGGTTTCTGCCGGGCTTCTCACTTATCCTCCTTTAATGGCAGCCGACATTTTATTGTACAATACCGATTTAGTGCCTGTAGGAGAAGACCAAAAACAACATATTGAATTAACGCGAGACTTGGCGGAACGATTTAACAAAAAGTACAACGATATTTTTACGATTCCGGAAATCCGCTTGCCGAAAGCTGGAGCACGCGTTATGTCTCTCCAAGATCCTACGAAAAAAATGAGCAAATCCGACCCAAATTCAAAGGCGTTTATAACCTTGCTTGACGAGCCGAAACTTATCGAGAAAAAAGTCAAAAGTGCCGTGACCGACTCTGAAGGGGTTATCCGCTATGATTGGGAGACTAAGCCTGGAGTTTCCAATCTGTTGTCGATTTATTCTGTTCTCGGAAATGTTTCCATCAAAGAGTTGGAAGAAAAATATGCTGGCAAAGGGTATGGAGAATTTAAACAAGATTTAGCAGAAGTCATTATCAAAGAATTAACACCGATTCAACAACGCTACGCTGAGCTGATCGATTCTGAAGAATTGGATGAAATTCTTGACCGCGGGGCTGAAAAAGCGAACTATGAAGCCAGTAAAATGCTGCAAAAAATGAAAAACGCCATGGGGCTTGGAAGAAAAAGACGAAGAAAATAAAAATCTGGCCGCAGGATCCAATCATGCGGCCTAATGATTGTAAATAATGATTTTAAATAAGCAGCAGGAAGTGACTCTCTTTTCCCATAATAACCGTCTTTGTCCAAAATTAATTCACTTTCGATGATCCATTTTCCATTTCCCACAGTTTTTCAAAAAAGGCTTGTCCCCGTATAATATTTTCGCATAGCTGCATATGCTTTTCCGTCCAGCCTACTTTCGTTTCCTCATAAAGAGCGTTCCATGCTTCATCGAAATTCATTTCTTGAATTTGCGCATATTTTTCCGGAGCCCATTCTGTATACCAATAGCGTATTTCCGACGTATTTTTGGAAGACTGAAGTTGATCAAGCGCCATAAATAGGAGCTGTTTCAGCTGCCTTTCTTTCCTAGTCAGCCCGAACATTTGATCAGGAAGGGGAGAAAGAATATGGTGTTCTTTCTCTTTATGAGGCATTTCCCAATCGAAGTTTGCTTCCTCTTCGTTTTCAATCATTTCGTACACTAATTGTTCTTGCCGGGGAATGAGACGGCTTTTCCGAATCGGGATGGAATAGCCCATGGTATCGACAGCTAAAATACCAGCTCCGTCTGTTACGACAAATGCATAATCCAACTGGATGCGTTCATGGTTTTTTCTCAAATAGGCTTTTTGATAGACTTCATTTAGCAAGTCTTTCGGCAAATCAGACATATCATTTTCAATAAAGTGGTATAATAGCGTATTTACTTTCAAAAGAGGCACTTGATCTAGTAATTCAATGGCGTCCTCTTTTCTCCATTCATGAAACGGACAGACATTATATCCGTTCTCCTCTCCTTCAAACCAATTTACCCAGACATCATGCAAGTACAACATGTTGAGACCCCCTTACTTCTTCTTCATTTGTCTCACAGTATGGGCAAAAGAAAGTTAAATTATTCCTATAGGGGGATGTTTTTGACATGTGCCCTTATTTATTCTTTCTTGGCTGTGGATAGTAAATGGAAAGACTGATCATGATCAAACCAAGTACAAAGAGATAACAGTTTCCTTTTTTCGAAAGAAATTTTACGTATTCAACAAACTTCAGCCCCGCAGCCATAATATTCACATACATGATCATGCTGACCCCGCCTGCCACCGATAATCCGAATCCGAGAAGCAAAAAGAAGATTCTCCCCACTTTTTTCCATCCTCGCTGCCATTTTCTCTATATTGGCTTGTCCAACGTCTTTTGTTCATGTATATTCCCGTAAGCTGGCTATTATGCGAAAGCGAAACTAACTTCAAACATGCTTTCTCTTGTAAAAATCACCTTTCCTTATTTATCAGCGAATTATCATGAAAAAAAGATGCAGCCGCTCAACGGTTTTGCATGGAGATGAAAAAGTTTTACCGTTATGAAACCTTGCCTATCCACTTTTTTCACCCGAAAACAAAAAAGCCCCCTCTTTATAGGAAGATGGAAATAGGTTATCTGCGGACCCATTCTTCCAAGAACGTCTCGGCAGGCAGAGAAAACATTTCTTTTGTCCCCTTCTTCCATTTTTTTGCACATTCTTCGACAATTGCAAATCCTGTCGCATAGCCAATCATAGACGGCAGCATGCCTTTCCCATATAAAATTCGATCATGAACAGGATTTTGTTTAGACAGCATGAGGTGATCTTGTACGTATGAACGCCACCATTTCTTTATATCAGCTGAAGAATAATGTTTACACCAAGAGGCATTCCATTTTTCTCCTACATATTCCTTCACGGCAAACTCCGCCAGTCCTTCAAACAAAATGGAATCTAAAAGTCGATACTCTTCCTCTGTTTTTCCCATTTTTTTCATCCGTGAACAATGATGATATTCGTGGACAAACACAGCTTCCCATTGTTTTCTATCTAAGTCGGGAGACAAAAACAAAAACATGATGTCGCCTAAAGCAAGACCCGATTTGTTCGGTCTTTCGCCAAAAAGAGAAAAATTGGATTGAATAGGAAACAAATAAATCCCTATATCAGGGCCGTTCCAAAGCTGTTTATATTTTAAAAAAAATCGTTCTATTTCCTTCCACGCCTTTTTCTGTACAAGCCCCTCAAAACTGGCTCTTGTTCGTTTGGAAGGCGCAAACATACCGTGCTGCTGTAAATGGCGATAAAATGAAGCCGCTTCCCGTTCTGAGATTCCGTCGATCTTTCTCATCCATTCTAGCGGTTCGTCCCAATGATTCATTAGCCATTCCTTCGTATTGGAAACACCCATGAAAAGAAATCCTCCCTTATTTTGTATCTATATATTTATGTTCAACACCATTTAAAAGACACAAAAAAAGCAAGACCATCACGTCTTGCTTTCAAAAATGATTCAGGGGGATCGATCGTCTTCTGTATCCTTTTATCTTTACAAGGTAAGTGGACACAAAATAGTCTCATCTTTTTTTCTAGTAAATTACCTAATTTGTTGTACTTTCTTCTGTTTTGAGAATGGAATGGTCCCATTATACATGCCGTCGCTCCATCAAGTTGATCCCGATTCCCATCAACACCACTCCCATCAAAAACAGAATGCTGATCGGATATAACAATTCGCTAAAGGAATAATGATAGATGGTCGCTTCTTTCAGCGCCTGCATTCCGTAGGTCACTGGCACAAATTTTGAAATGGTCAGAAGCACTTGGGATGAAACGATCTCAATCGGCCAATAAGCCCCACCGACCATTGCCATGCTGACCGCAAGAATTTGTAAAATGGCCCGAAACTGCGGAACACTCTTGCAGATGCCGGTAAGGAAAATGGCGAGAGCTACAATAGAAAATACATAAGGAATCAAAATGACAAGCGTTTTGGCAAAACCTCCATAAAAATTGACACCTACTGCATAGAAAACTGAAAAAATAAACAGGACTTGAATATACCCTAAGACAAAGCAAAAAAGTAAATTGCCTGTGTACATTTGCCATTTTTTCATCGGCGAAAAGATCATCCGGTCCCAAATCCCCTCCTTTTTCTCCTGCAATATATTCACGACTTGAAAAGCAATAGTATAAATCACAAAGAACAAAGCGAAACCGAATAAGCTTTGCAGATGTGGATCAATGATCACAGCACCGTGATTGCGCAAGCTCTTTTGTTTGATTTGAAAAAGCGGTTGGTCTAAATCTTTAAGAACTTGATCTTTTTTTTCTTTCGGAATTTTTTCCAGCTCGATTTCGATATGGCGATTTTGGATATACTCTTCTTGGACCTTTTCTACATAGCGTTTAATTAGCTGTACGTTTCCGGTTTGTGAGGCGGCCACAAGGCGAAAGTGATCTTTCGACAAAATGACACCAGCTTCCGCATTCCCTTCACCGACCTTTTTCCGTACGTCCATTTCCGTTGTCAACCGAAAGTCAACCAAATCGAATTGATCGAATTCGTGCAACACTGTCTTTGTTTCCTTAGATGTCAACTTGCTTGCTACAGGAACGATCATTTTTGTATCATTTGCTTTTCCGACGATAAAAGCAAAACAAACACAAATCACAGAAGTTAAGAGAAAAGCCCACGGTTTTCGAATCAACATTCGCCATTTTGCTAGAAGAATCGCTTTCATGCAGACATCTCCTTTCTAGGAAATATCATCCAGCCAACAATGAACAAACAAACACTTAAAGCAAGCAAATATCCAAAAGATCCAACAACTTCAGAAAATCCGTAGCCCTGCAAAAGCTTCAAATAGGCATTCATTCCTGCCCCATTTGGAGTGATATTGCCTAGCCATCGAAATACGTTGGAAATTTGGCCAACGGGGAAAAAGCTTCCTCCAACAAAAGCAAAAATAGACACAATGGCAGATGAAAAAAAAGTAGACGCCCACTCTGATTGGCTGCGGAAGTTGATGGCCATCATCAATACGGTCAGTCCGCCCACAGCTGCGCTTAACGATATGGAAATAGCCAGGAAGGAAAGCCAATTAGGCCACTTCACTCCGTACACAATCTCTACCGCCCCGTACAAAATCAAAATCTGCAGCAATGCTAGAACAAAAGCGGATAAAAAAACTCCTAATACATATTTCCAGATTGGAATATTGGCTAAAATCATCCTGTCAAATGCGTGAGATTCTTTTTCTTGAAAAGCATACGTCGACACTTGAGAAACGATATATAATACAAACATCACGCTCATTCCCACGGCATAATAGGTAATGGCTTTCAAAGGTTTTCTTTTCGTTACAGACTCCATCGAAATATCCGCTGGATGATGGTTTGAATCGAAGCGAATTCCGTTCTTCGCCAATGCCGTATTAGTGGTCAATTGATCGCGGTACGAGCGGACAATATCAAGAGCGGCCAGTGCTGCTAGTTTCCCATCATTTTGATAGAAAGCTAGTTGAGGCACACGTTTTTCTCCTAAAAAAACATGCCGGTACATCTGATAAGAAAAATGTTCCGGTACGACGATCACAGCAGATAAATCGTGTCTTTTCTTAATTTCGTCAAGATCGGTCTTACCTGTGATGCTCACCTTCATATAGTTCTTCACATTAGGGTTGTTAAAAATGTCTTTGAAGTGTTGAATAGGCGAAAACGATTGGGCCCCCTTTATCAAGGTCTGTTTTTGCTGCTGTGGAATCGGGGATTGTCTGATTTCTTGGATCCATTTCTCTTTATCCTTTTTCTCATTTCCTTGAACAAGGATGGCCACTTTTCCTTTAATCGGTTCACTGCCGCCGTCCATAATGCTCCCAAGAGCGACACCTAAAATCGTGATTAATAGAAACGGCATTCCCAACAGTACAAGCAGCTCTTGTCGGTTTCGCAGCAATAACAACAATTGTTTTTTCACAAGCGATGCAATCATGTTCTTCCCTCCTTATTAGTCTCTTAACGCTTTTCCAGTAAGATGCAAAAATACATCTTCCAACGTCGGTGATTGAACATCGATAGAAGTGATGACCGTATTCGTATTCTCCGCGAATCGAAAAATTTTTTGAAAAAGGTTTACTTTTTTCGGAACGATAATCGATACTGTTTGATGTTCCACCGATACTTTCCGGATGGTCGGTTCTTGATTTAAAACATGGACAAATTCTTCGTTGAGACTCTCCATTTTGATTACGATCGTCTTTTCGGCCGAAAGAATGTTTTTAATCTCCTCCTTGGTGCCGGATGCAATGATTTTCCCGTTGTCCATAATATAAATACGGTCGCAAAGGAATTCGACTTCTTCCATATAATGGCTTGTATAAAGGACTGTTATTTTCTTTTCCTCGTTCAGCCGCTTGACGGTCTGTAAAATGAAATTGCGAGATTGCGGATCAATCCCAACAGTCGGCTCATCCATGATGATCAATTCAGGGTCGTGAAGAAGTGCTGCACCAATATTCAGACGCCGTTTCATCCCACCTGAAAAATGTTTCGTCAAATCATGCTGTCGATCTTTTAGACCAATGATATCCAAAACTTCGTCCACTTTTTTCTTTTTTTCTTTTCCGGAAAGCCGGTACATTCTTGCAAAAAACTCCAAGTTTTCTCTAGCTGATAAATCCATATATAAGGCGATCTCTTGCGGAACAATCCCGAGAATCGAACGAAGATAAGCTGGATGCTTAATCACGCTTTCGTTATTCAATCGGATATCTCCAACCGTAGGAGGAATTAGCGTCGCAATCATGGAAATGGTGGTAGACTTTCCTGCGCCATTTGGTCCCAAAAGCCCTACCGTCTCGCCTTTGTTCAGATACATATTGACCCCATTGACAGCCGTTATTTTTTTATATCGTTTCGTGATATTGACTACATCGATCATGTTTGCTTCCTTCTCCTTTCGTTTTTCTATTTACATCTTACTGAGTTTGCAATCGAGAAAACACTATCTCCCGTCATTTCTACTTTTCCAAAACTATGACCTCCGTCATTGATTTTCACTGGGAAATTGCCTTCCTATTTGAGTTAGATTTCGTTATGTCATTTTTTTGATTGATCTCAGATTGGACGAATGTTTTCCAATAAAAAAAGTCGGTATGCACCGACACTCTTTTGTTTATTAGCAAAGCCCATTTTTCACGGCAAAAATCGCCAATTGGGTACGATCTCGAAGATTTAGCTTTTGCAAAATTTGCGAAATATGATTTTTGACGGTTCCCACCGATAAGTAAAGCTCGGCGGCAATTTCCCGATTGGATTTTCCTTCTCCCACTAAAATGGCGATGGTTTTTTCACGGGGCGACAGCGGAAGCTCTATTGCTGGTTTGGGATAGTTGAATAATTTCGGCACCACTTTTGCCGCCACTTCCTCATGAATGGTGATTCCTCCGCTCATGCAGCTGTGAATAGCTCGGATGAACGCCTGCGGCTCCGCCGATTTCAGCAAAAATCCACTGGCTCCGTCCCTTAAAGCAGCTTCGGCATATTCTTCATCATTAAAAGTGGTAAGTATCAGTATTTTCACATGAGGCCATCGCTTTTTGATTTCTCTCGTTGCCTCCAATCCATTCATCACCGGCATGCGAATATCGATCACTGCCAAATCAACGTGATTCCTTTCTAAACATTTAAGAGCTTCCAGACCGTTCTCTGCTTCTTGAATCACTTGAATTTCCGGATCTTGTTCTATCATCATTTTTAATCCTTGCCTTACGATGGGCTGATCTTCCACCAATAATACTTTCCACATTACGGTTTTCCCCCTTTAATGGAAAGCTCCCTTCCACTACAAAATCCGTTTCCGTATAGTAAACCGTCAATTTTCCGCCAATTTCCTTTAATCGTTCTTCCATATTGGATAAACCGAAACCAAAAGTAAACTCTTTTTTTTCAACTACTTTATTGGAAATAGAGAATTCCAGTTTTCCAACTGCATTGAACCCTAATTGCAGCTCCACTTCTTTTGAATGAGAATGGCGCATGGCGTTTGTCAATGCTTCTTGAATCACTCTATATAGAACTATACTTTCTTGATTGGTCAGCGGTGTCGATAAAATCCCTTTTTTGATGGTTACATTCAAAAAAATGTGGCTCTCCGCCTCTAACTTGCGTATGAGTTCTAAAACCGTTGCAATCCCTTCATGCTCCTCTGTCCTCAAGGCTCTTACCGCCTGCCTTGTTTCTTCCAAACTATCTT
>JADBKC010000185.1 GCA_014896555.1 Caryophanales bacterium
TGAATTTATTATATTATTAGTACTAATTATTATAATAATTAAGTACATCCGTAAAAACGACTTTTTGTCAAAGTTTTGACCTCAAAAATGCGTCAAAAAAGTCATTTTGTCAAAGTTAATTTTTTCCATATTCTCATTTTGACCTTGATATATAAGGTTTTTTTGAATGTACCGTCCCTGTCCGTATTTCGGCCATTTTGTCAAAGTTTTGACCTCAAATTTACGTCAAATTGAGCATTTTGTCAAAGAATTTGGGGGTAAAACATGTCATTTTGAGCATTTTGTCAAAACACCATTAAAAAACCCTTGATTTATAAGGTGTTTTTAAAAGTCATTTTGTCAAAGTTTTTTTGGTCATACTGTTTCGTTTTTTTATTTTGTCATTGTATTCCTGAATGGCAAGTTGTAATTCGTCTGTAATTTGGAATTGCCAGAACGGTAATGATGTTTTCATGTGAAGACCAGAACATATATATTTGAACTTTTTATTCATCAGGAACTTAAGAAGCCGTCTGTCATAACAATAAAAGAAATTCATTAAGATCCTCCATATTTAATAAAAAAATCCAAGTGCAGAATCGGCTATTTAAGCCGACTCTGCTTCATTTAGTTCTTGTTGTTTATTGAAGTCCATTTTCAACAGTTCTTGAAGGAAAGTATGCCTTCTAAAATTCTCAACTTTTCCAATAGCATAATTCAATGTTTCTGCTTGGGTAAGCAGCACACATTTTTCTTTGGCCCTTGTGATAGCAGTATAAAGTAAATTTGCGCTTAATTGAAATTTGTGGGATTTATCAGCGACAATTAGAACGGCTGGAGCAGCATCACCTTGACTTTTATGTATAGTAATACACCAAGCATGAAGTAATTGTCCTACTTCATTGAAATTCATTCTGACCTTTCCAATATCGTTATAATCAATGATTATCCCATTTTTATTTTTTTCTTTACGTTTTTCTAACTCGTATTCTTCAGGATCGTATTTATGTCTGTTTTTGCTTAAGTTTTCTTCTGCATCTTTAACAATATCAACAAGAACGCCTTTATCTCCATTTACAAGTTCAATAGTTTCATCATTGTAATTGCAGATATCATACATGTTTTGTGTGTTAATTATGTAATCTCCAACTCTAAATAAAGTAATATCCCCATAAGGATGCTCCTTCTTATAACCATCTTGAGGATTTACTTTTTCTTGAACGTATTTGTTTATTTCTACTGTTCCAATTTTACCTTTTTTGGTTGGAGATAAAAGCATAATATCTTCGGCTGGATACATTTTCAAATAAGCATCATAGTAATGTTTATATCCATTTTCCATATGCCCCTGTTCTACACAGTGAAGAATAAAGTCATTTCCAAATAACTTTTTTCCAGAGAAATCATTTGAAACAAACTTTTCTTTTAATCTTATCTTCGTTGCAATATCGATGATTCCACCTTCTTTTTGACGGAAAATAATATCAAGAACAGTTTTAGGAATCTCTCCGGATTCAATTAAATCATGTAAGAAGTTTCCAGCTCCAACAGATGGCAATTGAAATGGATCTCCTACAAAAAGAATTCTTGCTTTAGGTTTCTTGATTTTATTAATCTTCATATTGCCAATAAAAACATCCATCATGCCAGCTTCATCGACAATTATAAAATCTTCGGTTATTTCAACTAACATTCTTTCATTTTTATCTTGACCCCATCCAATTTTTCTATGTATGGTTGTTGCTTTTACACCAGTATATTTTGTAGAGACTTTAGCTGCTTGAGCAGATGGAGACAGGAACGTATATGTAAGTTTTAATTCATTAAGAAGTTCTACTAGGAATTTTAACATTTGTGTTTTGCCTGAACCAGCAAAACCAACAAGCATACCTACTCTATATTTTTTAATCATTTCAAAGAAACTACGTTGCTGATCGGTCAGGTTAAACCCATATTTCTTTTCCATTCGTTCAATAAAATTATTTGATTATCCAACTAACTCAGGATAGGTTATGGTTTTTGAGAAAACACAACACTGAACTAGCCGGTTGAACAGTTCGCTCTTCACTTCGCGGCGGTTGAACCGATAACAGAACTCATCCAGATATGCTTGCATATGCTTCGAATCAAGACCGTGAAAAGTACCGCCAATAAAGGCTTTTGCGTTGGAAATGACCGTGTGAAGCCACTTGAGATGATCCGGGTTTTCTGCAGGGTTAAACAGCTTGGCTTCATGCTGATAGCCTTGTTTGGCCAAAGCTTGATAAGAACGATACTTGTCGCTGGAAATCGTGGAACCGGACTCGATGTATGTTTGCGCGAAATCCACCAGCGTAGTTCCTTTCACATCAGGAATCACTTGCATTTTCAGATATTTGGGGCAACCCTTCTTGTCTAACGACAGGGCTACGAGAACGGGAGTTTGTTCTGTGCCGCGCCCGCGTTTCCCGCCTTCCGTGGGCGCCCCGAAAAAAGCGTCATCGAGTTCGACAATTCCGGCCAGCATATAAGAAGAGTCTCGCTCGCCCATGGCTTTCCTGACTTTGTGCTGGATCGTCCATGCTGTCTGATAGGCAATCCCAAGTTCATCCGACAGATAGGTGGCCGAAACGCCTCGCTTATCGTGAGCGATCAAAAAGATAGCCCAGAACCATTTCACGAGATCGGTACGCGTTTTCTCAAAAATCGTACCTGCAATGACGGTGGTTTGATGGCGGCAATTCACACATTCGTAAAGCGGTAACTTACGCGTGGTGATTTCATAAGCCTTGTCATGATTACACTTTGGACAACGGAAGCCCTCAGGCCACTTCATTTTCACGAGATGACGATGGCAAGCTTCTTCCGTTTGAAATGCCTTTTGAAACTGGATGAGATTCATTGATTCCTTCTTTGCCATAAAAACCACTCCCGAACGTACGTTTGAATTCAGTATACCAAACATACATTCGCATTTAAAGGGCTTCCTGAGTAAACTGGAGAATCAAATAAAATTATTAACATCAAAGTGTAATTCTTCGTTGTCTGCAAGCATTTCTTTTAGTTTTTTAGCAATAAAATACTCTGCATTATATGTCCTTTGTAAAGCGATCTTATCATCAATTATTTTTAATCCATCAGTACTCTCAATTTCTTTTTCAATTTCACTTTCACTTAACTCAAGGATTTCACTGGCTGATTTTAATAGCTCATTTCTTTTTATGTATGTATGACCGTTTTGCTGGTTTTCCTCAATGGTGTATTTTATACCGCACTTAATTCTATTTGGATCGTTATGTTTGATACCCATTTTTTTTGCAATAACATCTGCTTTTTTGAATCCAAATCCGCTTACTAAAGTGATGATGTATGGATTTTCTTCAAGCTTTTGAACAGCATATTGTCTGGTTCCGCCTAATTCCTGTGCAAGTTTTAAAATAGCTTCGTATGTAATTCCGTATTTCCCAAACTTACCTAGTATCTCTTTATATTCTAATGTTTCCATTACTTTTTGATAGATTCGCTCAAATACAATGGGACCAAAACCATGTACTTTTTCATAATCAAATTTTCTTTCTTTGATAAGTTCAATTATATCGTCATTTTCACTATACACCTTATATACTTCTTCAAGTTGTAAAGGAGTCATTAGTGTAGCAAGATACTCCTTTTGTCCTTCTGTTGATTCTGGAATATCTTGATAAATTGAAATGCATTTATAGCTTGCTCCATATTTAGGATGCATCTCATCTAATTCAATAATCGCTTTATATTCAATCCCAAGGTCTAAACGTGGCATAACTCCCTTAATTGAGCAGTTACCCCAAT
>JADBKC010000024.1 GCA_014896555.1 Caryophanales bacterium
ATTATATTGTATTTAAGTTTAGATCTTACCTATGAGGAATTGAAACTGTTTAATTTAGTTATAACTTCTCCACCCATAAGCGTTTAGATCTTACCTATGAGGAATTGAAACAATATAGAGTCACTGGAGATATTTTAGCAGCACAGAGAGTTTAGATCTTACCTATGAGGAATTGAAACCGATATTGTCAAAACCGAACGAACGGACGGAATTATTGTTTAGATCTTACCTATGAGGAATTGAAACTTTCTTGTTGACGCAAACCGAATCGCTATCCGTCCGTTTAGATCTTACCTATGAGGAATTGAAACACAGAAATTAGAAAGCAGATCAGCTTTTGGAGAAATGTTTAGATCTTACCTATGAGGAATTGAAACGCTGACCTATCAACATCCACTTGGTTTAATGAACAGTTTAGATCTTACCTATGAGGAATTGAAACAATCATTACCATTGCCAACAGGTAGCCAAGATCCCTCAGTTTAGATCTTACCTATGAGGAATTGAAACTGCGAAAGGTGGTTGGACGAAATATAGGAAAACGGATGGTTTAGATCTTACCTATGAGGAATTGAAACTTTGATGATCTATGACCACATCCTCCCCCAGATAAGTTTAGATCTTACCTATGAGGAATTGAAACAAGGACAAATATGGCGGACTAACAGCACTTGTTATCTTATCTATGAGGAGAACATCAAAATTGATCTATCAAATGAATCATGTTTGTTGGTATGTTTCAGGGATGAAAGAATGAAATCTAAGAACTAGGCTAGTTATTTGTTTTTTTATTCTGAATTTTCAGTATTATATTAGAGACGATAAAAATATCCGTTTTGGAAGCGAAGGGATTGGGGCGAGATGAGGAAATGGGTTTTGCTTTTGTTTGCGGTTGTGTTTGGGCTGGTTGTCGCGGCTTGTTCGGGTAATAACAAGGAGGAAACGGGGAAGAGTGAGGCGAGCGGCGTTTCTGTTCCACTTGATGTGGCCATTCGGCTGCCGAAAACGATTCAGCCGAATCAAGAAGTAAAAGTGGAGGCGGTGGTGACACAAGGCCGAGAAAAGGTGGACGACGCGGAAGAGGTAAAGTTTGAAATTTGGAAAAAAGGACAAGAAAAACATAAGATGTTGACGGGAAAACATGAGAAAGATGGAGTGTATTCGGTTCAGACGGCTTTTGCCGAGAAAGGGACGTATGTTGTTGTATCCCATGTGACGGCACGAGGGATACATAATATGCCAGAGAAAGAATTTTTGGTAGGACAATCAAAATGAAAAAGGCCGGCCTAAAAAAGCCGGCTTTTTCCGTGGACAGTCAGCCCCTTCCTCGCTTATTGGATTTCAATCACCTTTAGAACATTCGAGAAAAACTCATTCTTAAACCATTTCGAGTCTGCTAGGTTCGGTCCTCTCTATTATACATAGCCGCTTCCCTCAACGATCCTTTATTTCCGTTTTTGCTTCGTGGTTCAACTGTTGTTTTAGTTTTTCCAACGCCCCTTTTTTCCATTTTTTAACCGCGCTTTCGGATACGTTGGCTTTAGCGGCAATTTCTTTTGTTGTCAACCCTTCATAAAAAGCAGCGACGACCCAAAACTTCTGTTTAGATGTGAGTGTTTTACAATACGATAGCAGGATTTCTTTTTCAAGCGGCTCGTGGTTTTTAGGAGATTCCAAAAAGCCGGCGTTTGTTTCCTCTAAAAAAGCGGCCGTTGCCTCTTCCCACCTCTTGGCATTGGCAAGTTCGGTCAGCATTCGTCCTTTCATGAATGAATAGGCGTAGCTGGCAAAAGCTCCTTTCTCAGGCTGGAAATTTCTTTGCGCTTCCCAGAGGGCAATTAATCCTATTTGATAAAACTCATGTTTGTTTTTATAAATATGCAATTGATTCATAATAGAGTGGATCATGGGTGAATACTTTTTCGACAGCTGTTCAAATGGTTCCATTTTCCCTTCTCTTTCTGAAAAGCGCGCTTTTCGCGTATTCCCGGGTATTTTCACCATAACGGGAATTTGGCTCCTTTTCGAAAAGAGAAAAATGAAAAAAATCGGAAAATGGTAAAGAGAAAATCAATTTTTTCATTTGTATTCTTTTGAAATTAGCAAAAATAAAAAACTTTTAGCTTTATTTATAGCGGTCCATATTTTATGTCGATTCTTTATTACAAAGTCTCCTTCTATAAAAAAGGACTCGCCGCTATAGACAAAAAGTTAGAAAATTCGACGTATATGACAAAGCAAGGTGTTTTTTTGTCCATTGTGATAATAGTATAATAATTATAATATTACGGAAAGGGTGATTATTTTGACATCTAGGCAAACCGTTTTTGTAAATGAATTCACAAATGGAATATTGGATCCCAATCAGCCGATGTTGGGACCTGTAAAAGATGGGGGTCATATAGTAGCCAACACGGCACCTGGATGTTGGGGGCCGATGATTACTCCCTGCATTCGCGGTGGTCATGAAGTGACAAAGCCAGTATATGTAGAAGGAGCGGAGATTGGTGATGCGATTGCCATTCGGATTCAATCGCTCCGCGTTACTTCCCGGGCGACCTCTTCTGGAAACGATCAGCCAATGGAAGGGCGGTTTTTAGGGGATCCATTTGTGGCGGCAAAATGCCCGAACTGCGGCACGATGTATCCGAAAACGAAAGTGGAGGGCATCGGCCCGGAAGCGATCCGCTGTGTTCAATGCGGGGCAGATGTCACTCCTTTCGTTTTTACAAACGCTTATACGATGGTGTTTGATTCTAATCGGAAAGTAGGGGTAACAGTAAATCGAGAAGCGGCTGAAGAAATTGCCAAAAATGGACGTGAGTATATGGCGACGCCTGAAAACTCCGTTCAAAATCCGATTGTTACATTTGCTCCTCATGATTTAGTAGGAACGGTGGCTAGATTGCGCCCGTTTTTAGGCCAATTAGGAACAACGCCTGCTCGTCCGTTTCCGGATTCCCACAATGCTGGTGATTTTGGGCAAGCATTAGTGGATGCACCTCATGAGTATGGAATGACGAAAGAACAGCTGGAAGATCGGACGGATGGGCATTTGGACATTAACCGTGTACGAGAGGGAGCTGTTCTCATTTGTCCTGTGAAAGTGCCTGGCGGCGGCGTCTATCTCGGTGATATGCATGCGATGCAAGGAAACGGTGAAATTGCGGGACATACAGCCGATGTGGCCGGTATTGCCCATCTCCAAGTCAAAGTCATTAAAGGTTTGAAGCTGGAAGGTCCAATTTTACTGCCAACAGTGGAGGATCTTCCCTTTTTGGCCCGTCCGTTTACCAGAAAAGAAAAAGAAGCAGCTTATGATTTGGCGGAACAATGGGGAGTCGGCCGGTTGGAAGAATCTCTGCCTATTTCGTTCATAGGAACAGGAGCTAATTTAAACGAGGCAACTGACAATGGATTGAACAGAGCGGCCGATTTGTTCGGCATTTCGGTACCTGAAGTAATGAACCGTGCGACGATCACTGGTTCGATTGAAATTGGAAGACATCCGGGAACGGTAACAGTAACGTTTCTGGCACCTGTCGATTATTTGGATCGAGTCGGATTAACTTCATTGATCAAGGATCAATATCTTTCCATATTAGAGTAAATGATTCATAGATAAATAGGAGAAGTTTCTCTCCTTTCGATATAGAACGAATCGGGGGAGGGAGAACTTCTCCGTGAAAAAGTGGTATACATAGGATTGTAGGTATTCGTACATAATCATTACGTTTAGAAAATACTGTATAATGAAAATAAAGAAAAAAACATTGAAAAAATACGGGTTTCGGTTTATTATTTTAATAAATTGATATAAATAAAAATAAAGGAGTTTGCATAATTATGAATAAAATAAAAGCTAAGTTTTCACTGCTTTTTGCGGTTTGCTTCGTGTTTTTGCTAGCTGCATGCGGATCAAACCAAGGAAACAGCAGTTCTGATGGAAAGATAAAAACGCTAAAGGTAGGAACAAATGCTGCTTTTGCTCCATTTGAATATATGGACAAAGGGAAAGTGACTGGTTTTGATGTGGATTTGATTCATGCGGTAGCGAAAGAAGCAGGATATCAAGTTGATGTGCAGCATGAAGGCTGGGATTCGATGCTGGCCAATTTGCAAAACAAACAATCCGATCTTGCTATTTCGGGTATTACGATTAATGACGATCGCAAAAAGACATATGATTTTTCACGCCCGTATTTTGAAGCGGCCAATGTCATTGTCGTGAAAAAAGGAAGCAACGTTCAAAATGCCTTGGATTTAAAAGGAAAGAAAGTGGGCGTTCAAAACGGAACGACTGGTCAAGAAGCTGCTGAAAAAATATTAGGAAAAAACAGCCAAAATGTGAAAAAATATGAAGATGTGACGGTTGCTTTTATGGCTTTGAAAAATAAAGAAGTGGATGCAGTGGTGATCGATAATGTCGTCGCCAATGAATATGTAAAAAACCATCCAAAAGAAAATTTAAAGGTCATTACGGACCGCAAAAACTTTGAATCCGAATTTTACGGCATCGCTTTTCCTAAAGGCAGCGAGCTAACGACAAAATTTGATCAAGCACTTGAAAAAGTCATGAATAATGGCACGTATGCAAAACTTTATAAAAAGTGGTTTGGAAAAGAGCCGGATATGGAAGTTCTAAAAAAGGCGAAACAATAACTTTTGACATGCGATAGCAAAAGAACATGGCTGCGCCTCATATTGGGGGGCAGCCGATTTTTGCTTCATGAAAACATGTGAAGAAAAGGAGCAGAACGATGGATTTTCAGTTTGAAATCATCCAAGAATATTTGCCGTATTTTGTAAAAGGTACATTATTGACGATCGGGATATCCTTGCTTGCCGTGCTGATCGGCCTGATTCTTGGTCTGTTGATCGGACTTGGAAAAATGGCGTCCAACAAATGGGTGCGGCTTCCTTTTATTTGGCACATTAACTTTTACAGAGGGACTCCGCTGTTTTTGCAAATTTTGCTGATTCATTTCGGGGTCATGCCGCTCTTTATGTCTCCTGTCAATCCAATTGTGTCTGCGATTGTGGCTTTATCTTTCAATTCTTCGGCTTACGTCGCAGAGATTTTCCGGGCTGGGATTCAATCGATCGATAAAGGGCAGATGGAAGCGGCTCGTTCATTAGGAATGACCCATGTTCAAGCGATGAGGCATATCATATTGCCGCAAGCGTTTAAACGAATGATTCCGCCGCTTGGCAATGAATTTATCACGCTATTGAAGGATTCTTCGTTAGCCGCCATTATTGCGGCACCAGAATTGATGTATTGGGGCCGCGCTGCTCAAGGGCAATATTACCGTGTTTGGGAGCCGTATATTACAGTGGCTGTCATCTACTTAATTCTCACTCTTTCGTTAACACACTTGCTAAATTATATAGAGAGAAGGTTGGAAAAAGAATGATTTCGGTAAAAGGACTCAAAAAATCATATGGCGATATAGAAGTATTGAAAGATATTTCGATTGATATTCGTCCGAAAGAAGTGGTAGTGGTGATCGGTCCTTCCGGTTCAGGAAAATCTACCTTTTTGCGCTGTTTGAACATGCTGGAAACCATTTCTGGAGGACATGTCATTATCGATGGAATGGACTTGGCAGATAAGAAAACGGATATTAACAAAGTCCGCACCGAAGTCGGCATGGTGTTTCAACAATTCAATTTGTTTCCGCATAAAACCGTGCTGGAGAATATTACTTTATCCCCTATCATCGTAAGAAAATGGAGCAAAGAAAAAGCAGAAAAAAAAGCGATGGAGCTGCTTGAGAAAGTTGGACTTTCCGATAAAGCGCATGTATATCCCCATTCGTTATCCGGAGGGCAAAAACAACGCGTTGCGATTGCTAGAGCCCTTGCGATGGAACCAAAAGTGATGTTATTTGACGAACCGACATCAGCATTGGATCCGGAAATGGTAGGAGAAGTGTTGGAAGTGATGAAACAGCTTGCCAAAGAAGGGATGACTATGGTGGTTGTGACCCACGAAATGGGATTCGCCCGTGAAGTAGGAGATCGGGTTGTGTTTATGGATGGAGGATATATTGTAGAAGAAAATACTCCGAAAGAATTGTTCGATCACCCGCAAAATGAACGGACAAAATTGTTTTTAAGCAAAGTATTGTAGAAGCAGCAGCTAGCTGTTTCTTTTTTTATGCTGGAGAGAGGAGGGGTCGATTCCAGAAGCTTGTCCTTGACAGTGCTGGACGAAAATTCTGTATTTACTTTTTTCAATCTGTCCTCTATGATGAAAGTGTACAGTTAGAAAAATTTTATGGATAAGGGAGAATGAAATGTCAAATCCGAATTCAGAAAGGCTATCTTGGGTAAAATCGATCTTGTTTGCATTAATCGTTTCATTGATCGTTCATACGTTTCTTTTTTCGCCTTATGAAGTAAAGGGGGAATCGATGTCTCCTACTTTGGAAGAAGGAAATAAGTTGATTGTAAACAAGATGAAGAATGTGAAAAGATTTGACATAGTGGTGTTCCATGCACCAGATTCCGATAAGGTATATGTGAAACGCGTAATCGGACTGCCAGGCGATACAGTCAAAATGAAAAATGATGTTCTGTATATAAACGGAGTGGCGTATAAAGAGCCGTATTTAAACAAGCTGAAAAAACAATATTCATTTTTAAACCGTTTTACTGGAGATTTCACACTAAAGGAAATCACAGGAAAAGAAAAGGTGCCTGACGGTGCGGTATTTGTTCTAGGCGATAATCGGCTAAGAAGCAATGACAGCAGAAGATTCGGATTTATTCAAGAAAAAGATATTATTGGTTCTGCTGTTTTTCGGGCTTGGCCCATCCAAAAAATCGGCGTGATGAATTAGTCTGGAAATCGAATCTCCTTGCAGTTAGAAGCACTATTATCCAGCGGAAATTCCACTCGTTTTGCAATGAAATCTTTAAAATGCTTAAAGAGCCGCTAAAGTTTTTTCCGCCATGTTTCACTATACCGCCGGCTTTCCATCCATTAAGACCAATCAATGGGAACAATGATGAACTTATTCCATCGCATTTTCTGACAAATATTGAACGAAAATTGGTGGTAACAGTCTATTCTCATCGCACATGGATTTTATTTTTACGCCTTAATCTGTCCATTTTCTTGAAACATTCCCCCGATCATCTCATTTTTTTTCTTCAAAAAGCATTTATCAGTTATGAATTTCACTCTTTTGAACGGCCTCTCTTATAGCGGAAAATTTTCTAATTTCCGCTTTAAATGACTCCCTTATAGACCTTTTTTCTATACATTCTTAAAAAAATTTACGTAATCTTAATAGAAAATCCCCCTCCTTTACCATAATGTAGAAGAAAAATAAATATGATAGATAGACTATTTTTATTCATAAAATTCCGAAATGAACAAAAAATGGTCATTAAGTCATAAGACTCCTTTCGCGAATTTCTTTTGAGTTTCTTTTCATGATTGAAATAAAACCTTTATATTACAGTCGTATACTTCCTATTGAAATGAAATTGATCACAAAATAGGGAGTGTTGATATGAAACGGAAACATGTCATAGCCGCCACGGTTGCTGCCCTAACGATTACAACTAGTTCTGTCTATGCTGCGAACGTCTACCAGCGTGTGGCTGGACCACAAGGCGATAACAAAGGAGTGACTACTCAAAACTGGACTTTGACACCGGCAGGGAAACAAGTCACGTTAGGAGACTTTCCTATGGGAGGAGCATTAAGTCCTGACGGCCGATATTTTATTGTATCGAATGACGGACAAGGTACTCAATCATTGCAAGTAGTAGATACGAAAACCAATCAAGTCGTCCAGACCATTCCATACCAAAAACCTGAAGCTTTATACCTTGGCGTCGCTTTCAGTCCTGATGGAAAGCGAGTTTATGCTTCGGCAGGGGGAAATAATAAAATACGAGTTTATGATTTTGCGAATGGAAAGCTCTCTGAACAAGAATCTATTCCATTAAAAGACAATCAAAATACCAATTTTTATCCTGCAGGCTTTTCTGTCTCTTCTAATGGAGAATACCTCTATGTTGCGAACAACCTCGACCACTCCGTTTCCAAAATTAGTTTGAAAGAAAGAAAATTGATCAAAACAGTGCCGGTTGGCCAAAATCCATATACAGCTTATTTAACGAAAGACGGCCGTTCGCTGTATGTCAGCAATTGGGGAGAAAGCAGCGTATCTGTTCTTGACCCCGAAACGATGACAGTCAAGAAAACGATTCAAACAGATTTGCATCCGAATGCCATTGCGGAAAATCCAAAAAGCGGCGAGATCTATATTGCCAATTCCGACAGCGACACCATATCGATGATAGATCCGAAAAGAAATCGTGTGATCCAAACCATTTCCTTAAAACCTTTTAAAGATGCTCCAACAGGCAGCCAGCCAGATGCCTTAACCGTATCCAAAGATGGGAAAACACTATATGTAGCCAATGCTGGCAATAATGATATTGCCGTCGTTGATGTCACGAAAAAGAAAGCGGCAGTGAAAGGACTCATTCCTACTGCTTGGTATCCAACAGGCGTTTATGTAAATGATCGAACGAACGAGCTGATGATTACCAATGCGAAAGGTCTGGGCGCCGGACCTAATACGGAAGGTCAATATATTGGGAATATGATGGAGGGTACGCTCTCTATCTTGCCTGTTCCGACTCAAGGGGAACTAAAAAGGTACACACATCAAGTGAAAGAAAATAACACGGTTGAAAATGAACATCATGAAAAAGATCCATCGTTCCCTATTCCAAAAAATGAAAAAGGCCATTCTCCTATTAAACATGTGATTTATATTATTAAAGAAAACAGAACGTATGACCAAGTATTTGGCGACTTAGGCAAAGGAAATGGAGATCCTGAATTAACGGCGTTCGGAGAGGAAATTACCCCGAACCTTCATAAATTGGCTAAGCAATTTGTCACTTTTGATAACTTTTATGCGGCGGCGGAAATCAGCGCCCAAGGACACAACTGGTCTACTGCGGCAAAAGCAAACGACTATACAGAAAAGAACTGGATGGCGAACTATTCAAGCAGGAATCGTGCCTATGATTTTGAAGGGGATAACCCGGCTTCCTATCCTAAAGCTGGATTTTTATGGAACAACGCTCAACGTTCCGGAGTCAGCTTTAGAGATTATGGAGAGTTTGTGAATTTTGACCCGGTGAAAAAACAATGGGTGGCGACTGATCCTAGCATTGGCAACCGATTTGATCCAGAGTTTCCAGGCTGGAATTTGGATATTTCTGATTTAACTCGCGAGGCTGAATGGGAGAAAGAGTTCCAGGAATTTGTGAAAAACGGAAATTTGCCTCAACTCGAAATTGTTCGTTTTGGGAATGACCATACAGCTGGAACGAAGCCAGGAAAGTTAACTCCTCAAGCGATGGTCGCACAAAATGACTATGCAGTCGGAAAACTTGTCGATGCCATCACCCACTCGAAATACTGGAAAGATACCGCTATTTTCATTACGGAAGATGATGCTCAAAACGGTTGGGACCATGTAGACGCTCACCGCACCGAATCGTTGGTGATCAGCCCGTATACACAAACAGGGAAAGTGGACAGTACGTTTTATGATACCACATCGATGATTCGTACGATGGAATTGATTCTTGGCATGAAACCAATGTCACAATTTGATGCGGCCAGCATTCCAATGTTTCGTGCTTTTACTTCCAAACCCAATTTTCAGCCTTATGAAGCGGAAGAACCTCGTTATCCTTTAGACAAACGAAATGGGGCTAGTTCACCAGGAGCAGCCATCTCCAGCAAAATGGATTTTTCAATGGCGGATCATATCGATGAAGAAGAGTTGAATCGTGTTTTATGGGAAGCGACGATGAAAGGCAAGAAACACAATCACTCTCACAAAGAAAAGGAATGAAATGAGAGCCTCCGGATGCGGGGGCTCTGCTAATATGAATCAAAGGGGAAGAACAAATGGAAAAATGGATTCAATCCTTTTCTCAACGGTTGCTTTTTATATTTGTCATGATCCTCTTACTATTTGCATGGGGCTTTTATTCAGCGTTGGAAATGAAAAAAGAATATATGCCGCAGATTCATAACCCTGTACTGATGATCACCTTAAAAACTCGTGATGATGCGAATGGACAAAAACAAGCGGTAGAGCTTTCCGATCAAATCACTTCAGCAATAAAAAGCGTTGAACATTTACAATCAATCGAATCCACTGTATACCCGAAAGGATTATTTTTAAGTCTGACTTTTCCTGAAAATGCAGATATGAAGAAAGCAGAAGAAGATGTAAAGTCTTCCTTGCAATTGATTGCTTTTCCAGATGGAGTAGACCGTCCCGAAATAACGAGAATTAGTTCTGATTCATTTCCGTTTATGGAAATTAGTCTTACATCCCATTCAAGTGATGTACTGCAACCAGAACAAACGAAAAACATTCAAAAGGAACTTGAACAATTACCGGGTATTGAGAAAATACAAGCCACAGGGGATGGACAAGAAGGTTATATCGTAACGTTACATAATCAGAGTTTACATTCTCATGACCTAGATTTTGAACATGTGAAAGCAGCTCTTCAAAATCGTCATTTGTCTTGGCCGGACGGTAAAGTTCAAACGAAAAATATGAATTTGCTGCTCAATGTAGAGGGAGATTCTATTAGCAAAAAAACATTGGAAAATGTAGTGGTAGGAGAAGAAAAAGGCCATCCTATTTTATTAAAAGATGTTGCGTCCATTCAAAAAGGGACTGTCCATGTACAGACGATCTCCCGAACAAATGGAAGACCAAGTGTTCTTCTCAATCTATATAAGACGCCTTCAGCGGATATAACAAAAGTAAGTCAAGAAGTACTGGAAAAAATTCATGATTTACAAAAAGATCAAAAAAAAACAATTCAAACAACCGTTCTTTTTAATCATGGAGAAGATGTGTCTCAATCCATGAAGGGTTTATGGAGAGAAGGTCTGCTTGGCTGCTTGTTTTCTATTTTGTGTGTTTTCATCTTTTTCCGTCAAGGACCATCTACTATTGCGGTTCTTTTTACATTGCCTATTTGCTTTCTTGCAACGATAGGTGTCCTTCATATGATGGGCTTTACGCTGAATCTATTAACCATTTCTGGGTTAATTGTGGCCATGGGAAGAGTGGTGGATGATTCCATTGTCATTTTGGATAACATGTATCGAAAACTTGAACGTCACGGTGCGTTCTCTTTCTCTGTGTTGGCCGAGGGAGTGAAAGAAATGATTCCGGCGGTTGTGGCTTCTACATTGACAACGATTGCCGTATATATGCCTCTAGCGTTAACAGGCACAATGGTAGGGCATGCTTTTGCAGGTTTTGCATGGGCTGTAACGATTGCTTTATTATGCTCGCTTGCTGTTTCCATATGCTTGATTCCTCCATATACGGCCACTACATGGAAGCGTCGTTTTATCATGCGTGCCCCTCATATGGAACAACGGTCTAAATCGATACTGGAGGCATTCTTAAAGAAAAGGAAAGTTTGGTTCACTAGCTTTTGCGTTGCTTTGATTTTATCTGTAGCAGGTGCCTTTTTTATTCCCGTAAATGTATTACCCCGGTCACATGCAAAGGATATTAATATTCAAATTGAATGTCCCGAGGGCTACACACTTTCTCAAGTGAACTCTGTTGTAAGAGAATTAGAGTCTTTATTGCGTCAACATAAGGAAATTCAATCTTTTGCTTCCACATCAGGATCATCCTTTACACCTGTCTTTGATGATGTGTTTGATCAGGGAGGGGGATGGATTCAACAACCGAATATTGCCAATGTCTATGTCACCCCTCGAAAAGGAGTAAAAGTAGATGCGCTTATTGCGAAACTGAATGGCGATCTGAAGCAGTTATCTCCTGAAGCAGTATACAATATTTCCAGCCAGCAAATGGCAGGGGATGACTCAAGAGTGAACATCGTACTCTCGGGTGCTGAACGAGATGAGCTTGTCAAAACAGCTGCTCTTTTGAAAAGCAAGCTTCAGATGATTAAAGGGCTGCAAATATACGGAGAGGGAGATCAAAGCGGTCAGGCGCGTTTTACGGTTCGGTTAAACGAGGAAAAGGTAAGACAGTTAGGTCTTGATCAAAACGAGATTTTCAAACGGATTGATTCTTTTATGGATCAACAAGAAGAGGTTTCAATAGACGGGAATGGATTTACCGTTCCAGTTGAGCTGCATAAGCCGTCTGATTTATCCATTTCCTATGCACAAGGTACGGATCCAACTCAAGAATTTTTATTAAAATTAGGACGTCTTACGTTTGCATCCAAAAATGGTACGTCTGTATCTTTGCAGGAAATCGCCAAATTGGAGATAAAGAATCAGTCCATCATTAGCGAAAGAAATGGAAGTCCTATTGCAGTCATATCGGGGAATATTTTAACACCGGATATTGGCGGTGTAACAAAGCAGATTGAACAAACGTTAAAAAATAGTCATGTACCAAAAGAGATTCATGTGGAGTATGGGGGCATCCCACAACAAGTGAAACAAATGATTGCGTCTATTGTTTTGGCCGGTTTTCTCTCCGTTTTGCTTGTTTTGCTGATTATCACAAGTATTTTTAAAGGAATTCGCGCTCCTCTAGCTGTACTATCCTCATTGCCGTTTGCATTGATTGGTTCTATCGTTTGCTTATTTGTATTCAGGCAATCATGGAACATAGGAGCATTAGTGGGATTGGTGATGCTGATCGGAATTGTAGCTACCAACGGGATTGTTTTGGTGGACAGAATGGAAAAGCTAAGAAGAAAAGGCGTGGATTTGCATACGGTGATAGTGGAAGGGACGGCAAGCCGTGTGCGACCCGTTCTCATGACGGCTTCTGCAACCATTTTGACGCTTTTGCCGCTGTCTCTTTCCCGGCAATCGGATTTGCTCATTTCGCGTTCTCTTGGCCTTGTCGTTGTAGGAGGACTGATCACAGCTACTTTAACCAGTCTGATTGTCATTCCTACTATTTACTATTGGTTATTTATGAAGAGAGCTAATGCAAAACAGAAAATAGCGGCAAAATCTGAACAAATGTTATACGAAGGATAAATCGAGAGGCTGACGTAAAAGATCATGAAAAAATGATCATTTCGAAGTCAGCCTTTTTTACTATGAATTTACTTTTTATAGATATTTTTTGACAAAGAGTGTGCACGCTGACTGTTTATCCAAATGTACGGTTGACGTCCGTTTTTTATGGCTGCAATAGGAAGAAAACAACAAGAATTTTTGTTATAAGGAGAATGGTGCATCAAATTCTGGAACGGGCCAATGATTTGGAAAAGAAAATTCTCATGATCGTTGACAATGTAGAAGAAGCCGTTTATTCTTAAATAGAATAAGAAAACTTGAAAATTTAAAATGAAAGAGGGCAAGCTGTAACGACGGCAAATCGGTGACTTTTCCATAATGCCAATCGAACGGGCTGCAAATTTGGCGAATATTGTCTGTTTTTTCGGTAAGACCACACCTTTTCTTTTGAAGAAGAGGGTTTTCTATACGTATAAAACATACTAATTTAATAAGAATTATAAGAATTAACATATAGGAGGTGCCTAGATGCAAAAACATGTAAGAATTCAATGGAAAGTCCATCATTTGGCAGCGACGATTCACTATCCTGCAGAATGGGCCGATCAGGAAAAAGATGCGCGCTATCCGTTAGTGGTGATTTGTCACGGTTTTATTGGAAGCAGGGTGGGAGTGAATCGGCTATTTTACAAAGCGGCACAAGAACTGGCGGAAGACCGGTATGTTGTGATTCGGTTCGATTATGCCGGATGTGGTGAAAGTGATGGAGACTATGGGCAGACAGGTTTGGGTGATTTCATCGATCAAACGAATCATGTGATTGATTTTGGGTTAAAATTGAACGGAGTGGACCCTGGCCAATTAGTTCTTCTCGGACATAGTCTAGGCGGAGCGGTCGCATCATGGATTGCCGCAAATGATCTGAGAGTGAAAAAATTAATCCTCTGGGCCCCTGTAGGCCTGCCGTATAAAGATATTGTCTCCATTGTTGGTGAAAAAGAAATGGAAAAACTGAAGCAGGAGACGTTTATTGATTATATGGGTTATCAGTTGACCGCCCGCTTTTTTCATTCATTGTCTTTGTACCATCCTCTTGAGGAGGCTTCCCGATTTCAAGGAGATGTGATCATTCTCCACGGAACGAATGATGAAGACATTCCTGCCGACTATTGTTTGCGTTATGATTCTGTATTTCAAACAAGAGAAAAGGGAACGTGCGAAAAACGTCTTATTGCCGGGGCAAATCATACTTTTTCCTCATGCAGCGGCCAAAAAGAGCTGTTTTCGGAAACAAGACGTTGGCTTGCTGCTGTGATGAAAGGGGAGACAAGAAAAAAAGTAGTCTAACAGGTGTGAAAAAATGGACATGACTTTAACATTCATCTTTTCAAATGTAATGATTGGCTTCTCGGGACAATTCCTCTCATGAAATCTTTATGTACGCATGATCTTATATCGAGTAAGGAAGACTACTGACAGATATTGAATGGCTAGTTCTAATAGGGAGAGCTGGCCTGTTTTATTTTTTTCCAAAAAGGAAAAATCAAAATTTTTCTCATCATAAAGGGCCAGAAGGTATGTTAAAATAATCGTAATGGCTCCTTTGAGCAATAGATTGTGAAACATTTTGGCTATTTGATAGAATTCTTTTAGAAAAATAAGGAAAATGGACAATCGAAAGCCCATATCATGTTAAAAAAGCTGAAAGGAAAACGGGACGCTGTCTAAGAATCCATCGGCGTGGCGTTGTTTATTGAACAGTGGACAAGCGGCTTGCCCCATTTTCCCTTAAACGTAAAATAGAAACACAAGAGGCCTAAAAAGGGGGAAAAGAATGAGTCGATGGAAGACTACGTGAAACGATTTGTGAATTCTAAATCATGGCGGCGAATTGTGATTCTTGCCATTATTGTTTTTTTTCTCTATTTAGTGAGAAGCATGATGAATGTCATTTTGCTTACGTTTATTTTTACCTTTTTAATGGATCGTTTAGAAAAAATGGTATCTCGTTTCATTCGAATCAATCGAAAGATTACCGTTATTCTTTTATATACCATTGTGGTCGGATTGCTTTTGTATGGAATCGTTCGATATTTGCCGATTATTGTCGCTGAAATTACCCAGTTGGTGAAACAAATCACTGAGTTTTACATGCGGCCTCAGCATAATGTCATCTTAAATTATTTAGTAGACGTCTTAAAAGAAAAGCAAATATCAAGTTATTTGCAGCAAGGCGTTACCTTCTTGCTGAAGTATTTTACAGATATCAGCCAAATCGTACTTCAAGTTTTGATTGCCATTATTTTAAGCCTGTTTTTTTTGCTGGAAAAAGAGCGGCTTATTCAATTTACCCGTAAATTTAAGCATAGCAAATTGTCGATGTTTTATGACGAAATTGAGTTTTTTGGCCGGAAGTTTGTAAGAACGTTTGGCAAGGTGATTGAGGCGCAGTTCGTTATTGCGATCGTCAATACCATTTTGTCGACTACCGGCCTTTGGATTATGGGGTTTCCCCAGTTGTTTGGCTTGGCGATCATGATTCTTTTTCTCGGCTTTATACCGGTTGCTGGCATGATTATTTCGCTTATTCCGCTTTCTATCATCGCCTACAGCATCGGCGGGTATATAAAAGTATTGTATGTATTGATTATGGTCGCTGTGGTTCATGCGGTCGAAGCCTATTTGCTGAACCCGAAGCTCATGTCGTCTAAAACGAATTTGCCTGTTTTTTACACATTTATGGTCCTTATTTTTTCGGAACAATTTTTCGGTGTTTGGGGTTTGATCTTAGGGATTCCGATTTTTGTGTTTTTACTGGATGTTTTAGAAGTAACCGATTTATCCAACGGGAAAGAAAAAGAATAAAATGGAAAGCCCACATCTGAATGAAAGATGTGGGCTTTTTTTGGAGAAGGACCGTTATACGTCCTTTCAAGTTCGGTATATTCTCCTCTCCTTCTTCATAGATTGGTAAGGAAAAGCAGAGTGGACCAGCTATAGAGCGATGTATGAAAGGAGATGGGTGATGTGAAACAAAGCAAGAAATGGCTGCTGATGGGACTAGTGTTTGTACTGGCAGCGGCTCTATTCGCCGGACGCGGCAAATCAAAAGAAGCGGGAACAACAGAAAAAAGCACACTGGATAAGATTAAAAAGCGGGGGGAATTGGTGGTTGGCGTTAAATATGATACGTATTTATTCGGCTATAAGGATCCGAAAACCGGAAAAGTAGATGGCTTTGATGTCGATATTGCCAAAGCGCTTGCCAAGAAAATTTTCGGGGATGAAAAAGTCAAGCTTGTAGAAGTAACATCTAAAACTCGAATTCCGATGCTGCAAAACGGTCAAATTGATGCCATTATTGCGACGATGACGATTACGGATGAACGCAAGAAACAAGTCGATTTTTCCGATGTGTATTTTGATGCCGGACAATCTTTGCTTGTGAAAAAAGGAAGTCCGATTAAAAGCGTAAAAGATTTGAAAAAGGGAACGAAAGTATTGGTCGTAAAAGGAGCGACGTCCGGAGACAATGTAAAAGCAAAAGCTCCTGATACGCAAGTGTTGGAATTTGAAAATTACGCAGAAGCGTTTACTGCGTTAAAGTCGGGAAAAGGAGATGCTTTGACAACGGACAATTCGATCCTTTATGGCATGGCGGCGCAAGATCCTAACTATGAAGTGGTAGGCGGAACATTTACGAATGAGCCATACGGCATTGCCGTCCGAAAAGGCGATGAGAAGTTCACAAAATACATCAATTCTTTCTTAAAAGAACTAAAGGAAAGCGGAGAGTATGATCGAATCAAGAAAAAATGGATGAAACAACAATAATACAGGTTGAGGGCTGGACAAAACAGAGTTCAGTCTCTTTTTTGGGGATTTTTTAGTGGAACGATCAATGCTTCTTTTCTAAATGCACTTCGAAGTGAGAAGTCCAAGCGCGATATTTTTTTTCCGAAAAAGAACTGAAAGAGATTGCTCAAGCACTCGGAGTAAAATATGAAGGCTTCTTCTTTTTAGAAAACGGTGACAAGATTTAACACAAATCAAGTTTTCTTCCTCTATAGATTAGGGGGATGATCTCGTATCAATTCGGTTTCCCATTTGGTTAGGTCCATAACAAACATGAAATCAGTAATAAACATTAAAAGCACCCTCCAAATGAAAAGCGGAGAGTGCTTTTTTAATTTTATAAAACGTTAGTTATGAAGCGATGGGGTCTCGCCGCAAATATATGTTCTATGGTAAATTAGAAAAGGGGAGGGAGAAGCACGAATGGCTTTAAATGACCAAACAAAAGATAAAATCCACTCATTGTTTGCTGAAATATTAGAAATCCTTGATGCAATGAACTATGAATGTAACGAATACGACGCTTTGGATATCAATGAAGAAGCACTTCGATTCGTTGAGTGGCTTAAGAAAAAGACCGAACTACGATATGGTTCTGTTATAGAAGAAGGAAAGTATGAAGAAACAAAAGATGTTTTGGATTTCCCAGTAATATATAGTGGAATTTATTGGGCTTATCTTGGAAGGAATATTGGGGACGAAATGAATAAACATCGACCTGTGCTAGTCCTTCGAGCAGCTAAAAAAAGCAATGTCTGTACAGTTGTTCCTTTGACAAAGGAACGGCTAAAAGATGATTTTTGGTATCATGTTGATTTAGAGGAATATAATAATACTGCGGTCGTAGAGCAATTAAGAGTAATTAGCAAAAGAAGATTAGAGAAACCAATGAGGATAAACGGCAAAATCGCAACAGCTTCAAAAGAAGATTTAAAAAATATTTACGAACAAATAAAAAATTATTACGCTACCCCTAAACAAAATCCTAAGAAAAAGTGAATGTATTTGACTTTACAGAACAAGCTCCATATAATAATATAAAGGTCCGTAACAATTGGTTACGTAATGATGAAGATAAAGACGAAAAGCAACTAGAAAACATGTTTTTTAGTTGCTTTTCTGTTTGAATTTTACGAATAAAATGCAGTGTAGAGAATAACAATAAATACATGAAGGTCCGCAGCTTGTCTGCGATTGTTATGAAGTAAGCCATCCTTTAAGTAGGATGGCTTTTTACGTTCTAAAACAATTTAAAACGGCCATCGCAATTCTTTCAAATGGGATTACTCTTTTCCCATTCCTTTTTGTACCATTCTGATCTTTCTTCATCTGTCATAAGGACTCATTTTGAGTGGATAATGACGGTTGTATACTTTACCTAAATTTCTTTAAGGTCCAACTCATCCGAAATCATGATTAATTCCTGTTTCATTTGCATTATTATCAGTTTGATGCTGTTGTTAGTATCTAGGCTGTAACCTGATGAATGATGTCGAATATTGATAAGGATTCATGTTCCTGTAGGAGCAGGTGTCCACTGTAGAAGGGTTTCTTTCCTTTTTTGTTATCAATCTAGATTACAAAATGACCTAGAGAGATGACTATTGCATCTACCTATAATCCTATTCTGACAAACCTATTTTTCTAAATTATAATAAAACAAGGATCATGAAGTTTTTGGGGTGTGAGCAATGGTAAAAGCGGGGGTCTTGTTTTTATTGGCGGGATTGGCGGAAATCGGAGGCGGTTATTTGATTTGGCTGTGGATTCGGGAACAATATTCATTTTGGTACGGGGTTATGGGAGCAATAGTTCTTGTACTGTATGGCTTCATTCCAACGTTTCAAAGCTACCCGGCATTCGGGCGAGTTTATGCCGCTTATGGCGGCGTCTTTATTTTTCTTTCCGTTTTGTGGGGATGGGGAGTGGACAGAAAAACGCCCGATTTATATGATTGGCTCGGTGCTTTGATTTGTTTGCTTGGAGTTGGAGTGATTCTTTTGGCACCAAGGCATTAAGGTTTTGCCGTTGGTTTCGTGATGATAGGAAAATGGAAAAATTCGAATGAGCCTCTCGAGAACGGTCCTTGTTTGCAGAAAATGACAACATAGTTAGGAGGAAAAGGCATGCTTCCAGAAAGACTAGAACCAGGAGATGAGATCCGTGTCATCGCGCCTTCGACTAGTATGGCGCTTGTCAAAGGAGAGCAGCTGCAAATTGCTAAAGAACGATTAGAGAATTTGGGCTTTCGAGTTACATTTGGCCAACATGTCGAGGAGCATGACGAGTTTTTTTCCACCTCGGTTGAACACCGTCTTGAAGATTTACATGAAGCTTTTCAAGATCAAAAGGTAAAGGCAATATTAACGGCGGTTGGAGGCTACAGCAGCAATCAGCTATTAAAGGAAATGGATTACGACTTGATCAAAGAACACCCTAAAATTTTGTGCGGGTGCGGTGACATTACCGCTCTTCAACTGGCAATTTACCGGAAAACCGGCCTCATTACGTATTACGGGCCTCATTTTTCAACATTGGGCATGAAAGTTCCATCTGATTATACGATGCAATGTTTTTTGGAGGCGCTCACAAATGATGCTCCTTTCGACATCGAACCTTCACAGCAGTGGAGCGATGACAAATGGCATGTAGAGAAAGAGGACCGAAAGTATTATCCGCAATCCGGCTATGACATTCTTCAAGAAGGGAAAGGGGAAGGCACTCTTGTCGGCGGAAATTTATCCACTCTGAATTTGCTCCAAGGGACGGAGTTTATGCCTTCATTAAAGGACGCTGTACTCTTTCTTGAGGATGATGAAGAATGCCATCCATTTGCTTTTGACCGACAGCTTCAATCTTTGCTGCATCTTCCGGACGCTGAAGGTATTCAAGCAGTGATCATCGGCCGTTTTCAAAAAAATTCAAACATGACACTCGAAGCATTAAAGAAAATGATTCACAGCAAGAAAGAATTAAAAGGAGTCCCGGTTATTGCGAATGTCAACTTTGGGCATACCGACCCAATCGCCACCATTCCAATTGGCGGACAAGCTTCCATTCATGCTGAAAAAGGCCAAGTCTCCATTTCGGTGTATCCGAACAGCTAAAAAAGAAAGCCATCTTTTTTATTTCCCCTTCCTAGAACGCGGTATTTGGAAGGGGATACAAGCTGATCTGTTGGATGAATGGACAGGAATTTGTCCTTTTTTGTTGAAAACATTCAAAGAACATTTTTGATCCATTCCTATGTACAGCGCTCTTTAATGGGAAATTTTCAGCATATAATTGAAAAAGTGGAAGGAGGAGGGGGCATGCTGGAGAAAGTGTTCAACACGCTGGATGCGATTTATCCAGAAACGGTATCATTAAGAAGGTTTTTTCATCAATATCCAGAGCTTTCTTTTCAAGAAGAACAAACACCAGCCGAAATTTCGGAATATTTAAACGATTTGGGAATTGAAACAAAAACAATGGTAGGTGGAAGAGGTGTAGTCGGAGTCATTCAAGGGAAACACCAAGGGAAAACAGTGGCGATTCGGGCCGATTTTGACGCACTGCCTATACAAGATGAAAAACAAGTTCCGTACCGTTCAAAAGTGCCCGGCGTCATGCATGCATGCGGACATGATGCCCATACGGCTCTGCTTTTGTCGGTCGCAAAAGCGCTTCAAACCTATCGTGGTCATATAAAAGGAAACATTGTCCTCATTCATCAGTTTGCTGAGGAAGTGCCTCCAGGCGGTGCCCTTCCGATGATTGCGGACGGCTGTCTGGACGGAGTGGATGCCATATTTGGCACCCATCTTTGGACACCGATTCCTGTTGGAAAAATAGCCTTCCGCAAAGGACCGATCATGGCGGCCGCTGATAATTTTACAGCGGTGATCAAGGGGAAAGGCGGACATGGCGGCCAGCCGCATGAAACAGTAGATCCCATCATCATAGCGGCCAATTATCTTCAAATGCTTCAACAAATTCCTTCACGATCGATTAATCCGGTGGAGTCCGCTGTTATTTCCGTTGGTTCTTTTCATGCAGGAGAGACATTTAATGTGATCCCCGATCATGCCGTGATCAAGGGGACGATTCGAACGTTCAAGCTGGAAATTCAGAATTTGATCATCGAACAGATGGAAACACTTTTGCGGACTCTTTGCCTGGCGAAAAAAGCGGATTATGAATTCGATTATAAAAAAGGCTATCCCTCGGTGGTGAATCATCCAAAAGAAACCGAATGACTGGCAGCATGTGCAAGAAAAGTGGTTGGAATTGACAATGTCTTCGAAACAGAACCTTTAATGGTGGGCGAAGATTTTGCTTATTACTTGCAAAAGGTGCCGGGGACGTTTTTCTTAACCGGAGCAGGAAACCCTGAAAAATCCGCCTCGTTCCCGCATCATCATGCGAAATTTGATATTGATGAACGTGCAATGCTTTATGCGGCCAAGGTGCTAGCAGCGGCAGCTATCCAATATTTACAAAATGAATAAAATGGCAGGGCCTCGAAATAGTTGGAGGCCTCATTTTTTTGGAGAAAAAGGGAAAGATGGACAATCGGCTTTGAATACATATAAAAAGAATGGATTGATTTGGAAAATAGGAAAAGGCAAATCAAGTCCATTTACGGAGTAAAATAGCTGCTGCTTAAATTGAGAATAGCATGGGAACAAAGGTTGGGACGGTGGTAGAAAACTGAAGCTGTCGTATCGATGACGCCGGCATTTTCACCTTCAATATAGTGGGAGGTTGATAAGATGAAAGCTTTAGTGTTAGGCGCAGGTCTTATGGGGAAAGAAGCTGCCCGTGATTTAGTGAATAGCGATGGGGTGGAATTCGTAACGCTGTCCGATGTAGATACCGAAAAAGCAAAGCAGACATGTGCTGATCTGCAGTCGCCAAAAATTCATCCCGCTTTTGTAGATGCCGGCGACGAGACCCAACTCGTACAATTGATGAGAAAACATGACATTGTATTAAATGCATTATTTTATTCTTTTAATTATGCAGTTGCGAAGGCCGCGATTGCTGCTGGCGTCCATTCAGTAGATCTTGGCGGTCACATCGGCCATGTGACTGATCGTGTTTTGGAACTGAACAAAGCGGCGGAGGGCGCCGGCGTTACATTAATCCCTGATCTGGGAGTAGCGCCAGGTATGATGAATATTTTGTCCGGATATGGGGCGAGCCAATTAGACGAAGTAAAAGAAATCAAAATTTATGTTGGCGGCATCCCTGTTAAGCCTGATCCTCCTCTTGAATACAATCATGTATTTTCGATGGAAGGTGTGTTTGACCATTATACGGATCCATCGTTGATTATCCGCAACGGCCAAAAGCAGGAAGTTCCTTCATTGTCAGAAATAGAGACAATCTATTTCGAAAAATTTGGTCCTCTTGAAGCCTTTCATACGGCAGGGGGAACCTCTACCCTTTCCCGCACTTATCCCCGCCTAGATGTTTTAGAGTATAAAACCATCCGCTATCCTGGCCATGCGAAAAAATTCCAACTGCTCGTCGATTTGAATTTAACGAGGAAGGATTACGAAGTAGAAGTGAACGGGCAAAAAATCAAGCCTCGGGATGTTTTTTGAAAGTGATCGACCCGATTGTCGATTTGAAAGGAAAAGATGATGTCGTATTGCTTCGGGTGATTACCGCTGGAAGGAAAGATGGGAGAAGATCGGTCCACACATATGAAATGAAGACGTATAACGATCGTATTCATAAAGTAACCGCCATGGCGAGATCGACGGCTTACACCCTTTCCGTTGTTGCCCAAATGATCGGAAGGGGTACGATTCAAAAGCGCGGGGTGCATCCACCTGAAACAATCGTTCCCGGCAAGGAATATATAAAAGAAATGGCCAAAAGAGGGGTATTCATTAAGGAAAAAGTGCATTAAAGGGGAATTGGGGAATCGTTTAAATTGGATAAAGAAAAACTCTCGAAACGTGGCTGACCGATTGAAAAATAAGTGAAAAATGAACATCGGTTACGCATTTTAGACATAACGCATTGGAAGCCGGTCCCCTGTCATTGTTGCCGAGGACCGGCTTCTTTACATTCTTTTTCTTGTTTGAAAGTTGCGGCTTTGAATGGCCCAGTTTTGAGGAAACGGGCTGCCAAGAACCCAATAACTGATCCCGCGTAATCTGTATTGTTTGACGATATCCATTTTTGCCTGCATGCTGCGAGCATCTTCAAACCATACTTCATGCCGTTGGCCGGTTTCATCGGTGTAATGAAAGAAAGGAGCCTGGTATGCTTCGCTATAATCGATATTGGTTCGATAACGAACAGCCAACTGAATGGCTTCCTTGGGACTAATGGTGCGCGCAGTGGTGCCTTCCATCCAAGGAATTCTCCAATCGCGGCCGTATAACGGTGTTCCCATCATCATTTTTCTTCTAGGAATGGCGGTAATGGCGTAATCTAAAACTTGTTTGATTTTATTGATCGGTGCGATGGCCCATGGTCTTCCCCCGGCCCAGCCCCACTCGTACGTCATTAAGATGACAAAATCGACAATTTCACCATGAGCTCGGTAATCATGTGCTTCATATAATAAACCGGGCTGATTTTCTCTTTCTTTAGGGGCAAGAGCGGTGGATACCGATATTCCTTGCGGCCTCAGCCGGCTTACGACCCTCCGCAGAAAAGCATTATAATTTTCCCTATCTTCAGGATAGAGATATTCAAAATCAAAATGGACCCCTCTGTATCCTTTGGAACGTACTGCCGATAAAATATGGGTGATGAGTGTTTCTTGCAAAGTGGGGTTTCGCAAAATGGCAGCGGCTCGATCTGAGTTGAACCTGCGGTTGACAAAATTTGTAACCACAATCAAAGTCTCAGTTCGATTGGCCGTTGCTGCCTGAAGGAGTCTATCGTCGTTTAATGGTGAAAGGGTTCCGTCTTCACGTACAGAGTGGCTGAAAGGGCTTAAATACGTAAAATATTTCCCTAGCCGCAGCACTTCTTGCCGGCTGCTTTCGCTCGTGCTGGAGGTATAGGCGTTTACTTCAATGACGGGTCTTCGCACGGCTGGAATGATGAGCCGCTGACCTAGTCTAAGCGCATTTGGGTTTGAAAGAGAATTGGCTGAAAGAATCTGCCTCACAGTTACTCCGAAGCGTGCAGCAATCATACTAAGTGCATCCCCTAGACGAACGGTGTAGATCGTATAGGGAAAAAGCAGAATTTGCCCGGCAAAAAGAAGCGTCGGATTGGCAATTTGATTGTAGTTCGCAAGCGCCTGTTCAGAAATGCCGAACCTGTCAGCGATTTGCCAGAGTTGATCCCCTTGTTTCACTACATATTCCCGTCCAGGGCTAGGAATCACCAGCGATTGCCCGATTACAAGCTGATTGGGATTCCCCAACTGATTGGCAAGCGAAATATCTTCAATAGACACACCGTATCGACGTGCAATGGCGAATAAGTTTTCACCGCGCTGAATGACGTGAATGTGCAATATGCTCAGCTCCTATATTTGGATGGATTCCGCTTTTACCGGAGACGGAAGTATCTCCCCTGCTTTATTCTAAAAGGCATATAGCGATGAGGCCCGCCCGATAAAAGATTCGTTTGATACCCATTATATTCGAGAGGGGGCTGGACATATGTATGGCTTTTCGAGGAAAAATCAGAACAATCATTTGAATTTTAAGGCGTGGATTTTCGTTGTGAGTTGCTGAATTCCTTTGCGGTCCTGTCCTTTTTTTGGTACTCTTAAGCAAGATCTATTGGAAAACCATAGAAAAACGAGAACTTTTGAAAAGTTTCCTCGTTCATTGGAAAAATAGATAATACGATCATCTAGGAAAGGAATTGGTTGAATGGCTGCCCTGCAAGCAGGAACAGTGGTAACGTTAAAACCGGATAAAGAGATGCCATATGGCTGGTTTTTAACAAATGGGAAAGATCGAGTGCTTTTACATAAAAGCGGCATAACGGATGGCTTTCGGCCGGATGAACAGGTTGACGTGTTTATATATCAAGATCGCCAAGGAAGACCAGCGGCCACTATGATCATCCCGGAGATTCAAATCGGGCGCTACGGCTGGGCTGAAGTGGCGGATGTCCATCGTGAACTGGGGGTATTTATTTCGATTGGCATTCATAAAGATATATTGATAGCAAAAGGAGACCTTCCGCCTCTCATGAACGTATGGCCGAAAAAAGGGGGACGTCTCTATTGCACTTTGAAAACGGACCGGAACGGGCGCCTTTATGCGAAACTGGCAACAGAAGAAGTGATGAAGAATTTATTTGTAGAAGCGTCTGCGAAAGATTTCAATAAAGATGTAACCGGTGTTGTATACCGTACGTTAAAGTCAGGAACTTTTGTATTGACAGAGGAAGGGTTTCGCGGATTTATTCACGAATCGCAGCGGATGGAAGAACCTAGTCTCGGCGAAACGGTCCACGGCAGAATTATCGATGTGAAACCAGACGGATCGGTCAATCTCTCCCTGCTGAAAAGAACTCACGAAGCGATCGAAGAAGATGCGGCTGCCATACTAGATTATTTGCAAAAGCGCGGAGGCTCGATGCCTTACAGCGACAAAAGCCAACCCGAAGATATCCAGGCCCGCTTCCATATGAGCAAAGGGGCTTTTAAACGAGCGATGGGTCATCTGATGAAAGAGGGGAAAGTTTATCAAGAAGAAGGATGGACCTATTTAAAAGGATCTGAGAAAGGGAAAAAAGATCTGCCGTAGCGGTTCTCTAGACCACTCATATTCTCACAACAAGACCGGACAGCTTCTTTATGAAGCCGACGGTCTTGTTTGTCCTTTTATGTCGAAATAAAAATCTGAATATTACGATTATTCTGTTTACAGTGATTGCATCGTATGGTAGTATGTCAAATAAAGGATGGTAATCAGTTTTATGGAAAAAAAATCATTGAAAGAAAAGATTATCGATACAGCGCTGATTCTTTTTGAAAAAGAAGGCTACCACGGGGTGACAGTTGATCGGATTGTAGAACAATGCGGCACATCCAAAGGCGGTTTTTATCACAACTTTAAATCGAAAGATGAATTGCTTTTTCGCATTCATGATATTTTTATTTCTTATGTCATTGAAAAAGCGCAAGAGGCATATGATCGATATACGACGCCCGTTTCCAGAATGTGTGCCATCATTCAATCGTTTACGAAAGTATTTGGAATGTATAAACCCCACATCACTGTTTTTTACCAAGAAAGCACCTATCTTAAAGGAGAATTTGAGAACCACATCAATCGGAAGCGCAAACAATATAAAAATATCATTTTGCAAATTGTTCGGGAAGGGCAAGAAACCTGTGATTTTCGTTCAGAAGTTCCAGCTGAAATCACTGTCATGGCGGTCATCGGAATGGTGAACTGGCTGTATAAATGGTTTCATGAAGAAGGGCCGCTTTCCATTGAAGACATTGGAAAAATCTACGTTGATTTAATCTTTCATGCCCTCTTAACGGAAAAAGGCATGAAAGATCCGGCAGCACAAGAGCATCTGCTTCGAAATCTACCGGTAAAGCGGTGATTGATTGGTACTAAAATAGCAAGCAAAAAGGACGATCTCGGTCAGTTGGTTCACACAAATATAGACCGACTAGTCGGTTATAAAAGTGGGGGAGTTTTCATGAATTTTGAGCTGACAAAAGAACAGCAAATGATCCGTGAAATGGTAAGAGATTTCGCCGAAAAAGAAATCAAACCTTATGCTAGAGAACTCGATCAAAAAGCGGAATTTCCTTATGAAACGTTTCAAAAAATGGGCGAACTTGGCCTTCTTGGCATTCCGTTTCCGGAAAAATATGGGGGATCGGGAGGGGATACGATTTCCTACTGTATTGCTGTAGAGGAAATCGGCAAAGCGTGTGGGGGGACAGGTCTCAGTTATGCTGCCGCTGTCAGTCTTGGCGCCAGCCCCATCTATTATTTTGGGACGGAGGAACAGAAAAAACAATGGCTCGTTCCAATGGCAAAAGGGGAGACACTAGGGTCTTTCGGTCTGACAGAACCTAATGCCGGATCGGATGCAGGGGGCACGAGAACCACGGCGGTTCTAGATGAAAATGAATATGTCATCAATGGAGAAAAGTGCTGGATTACGAATGCAGGATTTGCTAGACAAATTATTGTAACCGCTGTCACTGGCAGACGGGATAATGGTCGGTCGATTGTTTCGGCCATCATTGTTCCGGCGGATATGCCAGGTGTTCGAATTTCTTGTGACTATGAAAAAATGGGAGTTCGAGCGTCTAATACTTGTCAAATTGTACTCGACAACGTGCGTGTGCCGAAAGAGAATTTGCTCGGCGATCCAGAAAAAGGATTCAGCCAATTTCTTTATACACTGGACGGTGGTCGAATATCCATTGCGGCTCTTTCTGTCGGCATTGCACAAGCAGCGTTTGAAAAAGCTCTTCGTTATGCTAAAGAACGATATCAATTTGGCCAACCCATTTCAAAATTTCAGGCTATTCAATTTAAATTAGCGGATATGGCCATGGAGATTGAACTCGCCCGCAACCAAGTTTATAAAGCGGCATGGCTTAAGGATCAAGGAAAACCGTTCTCAAAAGAAGCGGCAATCGCCAAATTGTTTGCCTCCGAAACCGGCTTTCGCGTTTGCAATCAAGCGATTCAAATTCATGGAGGATATGGGTATATGCGTGAATATGATGTAGAGAGACACTTGCGCGATATAAAATTAATGGAAATCGGCGAAGGAACTTCCGAAATCCAAAGACTCGTCATCGCGCGCCAACTAGGTTGCTAAAACTATTTTTAGGAGGAGAACATGGCCGAATTACTATGTAAAACGGTTGGGCAGTTGTTGGAGGAAAAGGTGCATGATTATCCGGATCATGAGGCATTAGTATATGCCGACCGCAATCTTAGAAGGACGTACAGTGAATTAAATGAAGAGTGCAATTTGGTGGCGAAAGGCTTAATGGCGCTGGGGGTGGAAAAGGGAGACCATTTGGCTGTCTGGACTACCAATACCCCAGAATGGGTTGCGCTCCAGTTCGCCACCGGGAAAATGGGCGGTGTTTTAGTAACGGTCAATACGAATTATCGAACTATGGAACTGGAATACTTGCTGAGACAATCCGATGCCAAGACTTTAATCTTAATAGAAGGATACAGGGGAATTTCTTATGTGGATACGATTTATGAAATATGTCCGGAGCTTCGCCATTCCCAGCCTGGAGAACTGCAATCGAAAAAACTTCCACTCTTAAAAAATGTGATTGTTTTAAGCGAAAAACCGTATAGTGGAATGTATAATTGGTCTCAATTGATAGAAAAGGGAAAAAGGATCAGTGATCAAGAACTGAAAGCACGCTCTCGATCCCTTCATCCTGATGACGTTATTAATATGCAATATACATCGGGAACGACTGGATTTCCGAAAGGGGTTATGTTGACTCATTATAATCTTGTCAACAACGCCCGCAATATTGCTGAATGCATGAATCTTACGAACGAAGACCGTTTATGCATTCCTGTTCCTTTTTTCCATTGTTTCGGCTGTGTCATTGGAACGCTTGCCTGCGTAAGTGTGGGAGCAACTATGGTCCCTGTTCAGGAATTTGACCCTGAAGCGGTCTTGCAAACGGTAGAAAAAGAAAAATGCACTGCTCTTCATGGAGTTCCGACAATGTTCATTTCAGAATTGAATCATCCAAATTTCTCACAATACGATTTAACGACTTTAAGAACAGGTGTGATGGCGGGTTCTAATTGTCCGATGGAAGTGATGAAGGCGGTCATGGAAAAAATGGGGATGACAGAGGTCACCATTTGCTACGGCCAGACGGAATCTTCGCCTGTCATCACTCAAATCCGCACGGACGATCCAGTTTCACTGCTGGTGGAAACAGTAGGAAAAGCGCTGCCTCATGTCGAAGTAAAAATTGTAGAACCAGGCACTAACCGCGTGCTGCCGGCGAACGTGCAAGGGGAATTATGTACAAGAGGCTATCATGTGATGAAAGGCTATTATAAAAATTTGGAGGCAACAAAAGAAGTCATTGATGAAGACAACTGGCTCCATACAGGCGATTTGGCGGTAATGGATGAAAATGGATATGTGCGGATTACCGGCCGCCTTAAAGATATGATTATCCGCGGCGGGGAAAATATTTATCCAAGAGAAATCGAGGAGTTTCTTTATCAACACCCGAAAATTTTAGATGTGCAAGTAGTGGGAGTACCGGATGAGAAATTCGGGGAAGAGGTAGGCGCATGGATTATTTTGAAAGAAGGAGAAACAGCCGATGCGCAGGAAATACGGTCGTTCTGCAAAGGAAAGATTTCCCGGCACAAAATTCCAAAGTACGTGTTCTTTACAGATGAATATCCAATGACTGCTTCGGGAAAAATTCAAAAATTTAAACTTCGGGAGAGGTATTTAGAGGAATTAAAGGGGAGATAAAATGTTTTCCAAAATTTTAATCGCTAATCGTGGGGAAATTGCTAGACGAGTCATTCGTACTTGCAAAAAAATGGGGATTGAAACGGTCGCTGTCTATTCAGAAGCCGACCGTGATTCACTCCATGTTCAGGAGGCCGATGAAGCGTTCTGTATTGGAAAGCCTCCTGTCAATCAAAGCTATTTAAATATGGATGCCATTATCCGTGTCGCCAAGGAAGCGGGAGCGGAAGCTGTTCATCCTGGATACGGTTTATTATCTGAAAATAGCGAATTTTCAGGAAAATGCCGTGAAGAAGGACTTGTCTTTATTGGCCCCAGTTCAGATATCATCGCGGCGATGGGAAGCAAAATTGAAGCGAGAAAAACAATGAAGCAAGCCGGAATGCCGATTATAGAAGGAATCGATGTTCCTCTCCAAAATGAAGAGGAAGCTGCATTTGCTGCAAAAGAAATCGGCTACCCTCTTATGTTAAAGGCTTCTGCGGGCGGCGGAGGGATCGGCATTGAAGTGATTCGCTCCGAAGAAGAGCTGAGAAAAACGTTTGCCGGCAATCAAAAACGAGCGGAATCGTTTTTTGGAGACGGAACGATGTATTTGGAAAAATATATTGAAGACTCGCATCATATTGAGGTGCAAGTGCTGGCCGATACATTTGGAAATGCTGTAGCGCTTTGGGAACGGGAATGCTCCATCCAACGACGAAATCAAAAAGTGGTGGAAGAAGCCCCTTCTCCCTTTATTAGCGAATCGACTCGGAAAAAAATGCTGGAGGCGGCGCTGCAAGCGGTCCGGAAAATCGGCTATACTAATGCGGGTACAATGGAATGTTTAGTCGATCGTAATCAAAATTTTTACTTTTTGGAAATGAACACAAGACTTCAAGTGGAGCACCCTGTCACAGAAGAAATCACCGGACTTGATCTTGTTGAGCAGCAAATCAAAATGGCGGCTGGCGAAAAACTGGAATTTTCACAAGAAGACATCAAAAGAAGCGGCCATGCAATTGAAGTAAGAATTTATGCGGAAGATCCAAATACATTTTATCCATCGCCTGGCAAAATCACTTTTCTTCGGCTGCCGGAAGGAGACGGCATTCGCCATGAAACGGCCATCGAAATGGGGTCGGTGATTACTCCTTTTTACGATCCGATGATTGGAAAATTAATTGTATGGGGAAAAGACCGCCAAGAAGCGTGCAATCGATTGATTGAAGCTTTAGAAAACTATCAAATTGAAGGGATTAAAACCAATATCCCAATGCTTTTAAAAACGGTATCCCATGAGCGGTTTTTAGCTGGGGAAACGACAACGCAGTTTGTGAATCGTCATTACTTGCAAGAAAGCGCCCAGCAGCCGAAAACCTCGTAAGAGGGAATCGATTCGAAAAAGAAAATCATACTTTCCCTTTAAAGATTTCGTTCTTACGGTGTCTTATCAAAAAGATGAAATCAAAAGTGCGACTGTTAGAAATTTCTATAAAAACATGGGCCGCCTTCCCTTATTTACTGTAGAAAACGGGTGCAGGAAGAAATGTGGAGAGGCAATGACTTGTCGTCAAATTACGAGTAAATAAGATGTCGGGGGGTTAGAAAAATGAGCGCCATTCAAGCGAGCATGGCCGGAAGCGTGTGGAAAATACTAGTAACGGAAGGGGAAAAAATTACATCAGGACAAGATGTCGTCATTCTAGAATCCATGAAAATGGAAATTCCTATTTCCTCAGAAGAAGAGGGGATCGTGAAAGCCA
>JADBKC010000186.1 GCA_014896555.1 Caryophanales bacterium
TCTGAAAAAGGGCTGAAAAAAATGAAATTTCAATTGGAATGGAAATATAAATTAAAAGGGAACGAAACCGTATTGTTTACTTCCAATTTTCTAGATGGAAATCTCGCCATAAAGGTTGGAGAAGAAATTGAAAAATCGGGAAAAGCAGCAGGTTTGGTTTTTTATGATGAACTTGGGTCATCATGGACGATGAAGGAAATGAAAAAATTAACTGTACAAATCGAAGAAGAGCCTCATGATGTTGTCGTTTATTTTGATGGGGGATTTCATAAAGAATTGAATCAGGCTGGTTTAGGAGCAGTTATTTATTATAAGCAAGGCAAGAAAAAATTTCGCATTCGTGCGAACCAATTGTTTGAAGAGATGGAAACAAACAATGAAGCCGAATATGCTGCACTCTATTTTGCGTTAACGATTTTAGAAGAACTTGGCGTTCACCATCTTCCTTGCGAATTTATTGGAGATTCCCAAGTTGTGTTGAAGCAGCTGGAAGGGGAATGGCCATGCTATGAGGATGTTTTAAACAGATGGCTTGACCGGATCGAAGACAAGCTGAAAGAGCTTGGACTTGAACCGCGTTATACCGTTGTTTCCCGAAAAGAAAACAAAGAAGCCGACAAGCTTGCAAGCCAGGCTTTGGAAGGGAAAATAATAAACAGTAAAATGCAAATACTGTAGATTAGAGGTTGAAAATCATGAAAGAATTGGATCGCGAAGCATTGTTTGCAGAAGTGGAAGAATTACTGAACGATTACTGCAAAGATTGTTTTTTACATAAACATCATCGAAAAGAAAAAGGAAAAAGGTATGCCCACCGGTTTTGCATTACACAATGCACTGTAGGCGAAAAAATTAGAGCCGTAGGTAAAAAATTGTCATGATGGATATTGAATAGCAACAAAAAAAGGCCGGCGTTTAAAACACCGGTCTATTATTTATGTGAATTAAAGTTTTACAACATTCGCAGCTTGGGGTCCGCGGTTTCCTTCAACGATTTCGAAAGAAACTTCTTGGCCTTCTTCTAAGCTTTTGAAACCTTCTCCTTGAATTGCGCTGAAATGAACGAAAACATCGTCTCCGCCTTCAACTTCAATAAACCCATAGCCTTTTTCGTTGTTAAACCATTTTACTTTACCGTTTTGCATAATATTGAATCCTCCTAAACTTTCCAAGCACATCGTGCTCAATCAAAATATTTATCAAATAACAAAATACTTCGCAACTTCCTATTGTTTGAAAGGCGGAACGTATTCTGTTAATTGATACCATCAATATACACCATAAAAAGAGAGAAGTCAAGATAAGAACGGACCTTTTAGAAAAATTTATCTTCTCAAAGAAAGAATTCAATGATATATTTTTATTTTTGTTCATTCTTATGATAATATTCAATTGGTAGTACACTTTCCTTAGCGGAAGGATTGGAGGTTGAACATGCCAACGCCGAGCATGGAGGATTACATAGAACAAATTTACTTGTTAATTGAAAATAAAGGGTATGCAAGGGTTTCGGATATCGCCGAAGCTTTGTCTGTGCACCCCTCTTCTGTGACAAAAATGGTTCAGAAGTTAGATAAAGACGAATATTTGGTATATGAGAAATATCGTGGCCTTGTCCTTACACCCAAAGGGAAAAAAATTGGGAAAAGGCTTGTCGCCCGTCACGATTTATTGGAATCGTTTTTAAGAACGATTGGCGTAAAAGAAGAGAATATTTATAACGATGTGGAAGGAATTGAACATCATTTAAGTTGGGATTCCATTAACCGTATTGCCGATTTGCTGCAATTTTTTGAAGAAACTCCTGAAAGGATTGAATCGCTTCGCATGATTCAGATGAAAAATGAAGAAGAAATGTAAAGCGCTTCCTGAGTATGGATCCGGGAAGTTTTTTTATGCGGCACCAGTAAGAAAAATGGAAAGAAAGTCCTTTAATAAATAGAAGGAAAATCAGAAAAGTAGCTGTCATCGGACATTTTGTTCAGTAAAATTCGGTTTCCATTTTTGTTCCATTGGATTTCGGCGCCCTCCAACATCCCGGTTTCTGCTTCCAGCAAGGCTTTTTCGTAGGAAATGATTCTTCCTTTAGAGGTTTGAACACTAACGATGTCACCCAAAGAGTTTCTTTGGACAGCGACAATCTATTCCATTGTTACCCCCTCTTTCTTCCAAAGAATCTAATGTATATCATGTCCCGGGAAGCTGCTTTTTACTACTTGTTGGGAATTTTTTATTGTCTCGGATACACCGTTCGATTATGATTATGGTAAAAACAGGCGGTGGTTCTTTTGGAATCAAACGAGTGGACGGACTATGCGAAGGATCAATGGAATCAGAATGCACAAAATTGGCATGCTAGGAGTATGGATATGTGGGAAAAAGGCAGCCGAAAAGAGATATTGCCATTTTTAAAAAGCGCTCTGCCAATTGGAAAAAAGATTTGCGATTTAGGTTGCGGTGACGGTTATGCCTCGTTAAAATTGGCCAAAGCTGGTTATCAGGTGACGGGCATTGATCTTTCCGAACAAATGATCACTATCGCAAAATCTTATCAGCATCCGAACGTCCGATTTTTAGTTGGAGATCTTTCCAACGTGCCGATTCCCGATCACTCACAAGACGGGGTGTTAGCTATAAATTCTATTGAATGGACGGAGTCACCTTTGAACGTGATAAGTGAAATAGAAAGGATTTTAGTACCAAAAGGAATCGCGTGCATAGGGATTTTAGGCCCAACCGCCGGCCCAAGAGAAAATGCATACCCTAGATTGTTAGGGGAAAAAGTGACGATGAACACAATGATGCCATGGGAATTTAATAAATTAGCATCTGAGCATGGTTTTATAAAATTAAAGGAGCTCCATGTTCCAAAAAGGGAAACGGACAGAACAGTATTATCCATGCTCCCTAATCAACTAAAACAGGCAGTTTCTTTTATGACTGTCTTTTTGCTAAAGAAAGAGAATTGATCGCTTTTGCCAAGAGGCTTTGAAAATCCAGACTTTCATAAACATCGGGGGGAAAGAAATGGGTGTACATACAAAAGTAAAGACCGATATCGAGATTGCTCAAGAGGCCAAGCTCAAGCCGATTAAAGAAGTAGCGAAATTGATTGGTTTGGAAGAAGAAGATTTAGAATTTTATGGAAAATATAAAGCCAAGTTGACCTATGAGACATTAGAGAGATTGAGTACAAAGCCAAACGGAAAACTGATCCTCGTAACTTCCATTAATCCGACCCCTGCCGGTGAAGGGAAATCGACGGTCACTGTGGGCTTGGGAGATGCTCTCTCACAATTAGGCAAGAAAACGATGATCGCGTTGAGGGAACCTTCTCTCGGTCCGACGATGGGAATAAAAGGCGGAGCGGCTGGCGGAGGATACGCCCAAGTCATGCCGATGGAAGATATTAACTTGCATTTTACTGGAGACATCCATGCCATCACGACAGCGAATAATGCCTTGGCTGCTTTATTAGATAATCATATTCACCAAGGAAATGAGTTGAGAATTGATCCAAGACGGATTGTTTGGAAACGATCGTTAGATTTGAATGACCGTGCGCTAAGAAAAATCGTGGTTGGATTAGGCGGGCCATCCCAAGGGGTGCCGCGAGAAGATGGTTTTGACATTACGGTTGCTTCTGAAATTATGGCGGTTCTTTGTTTGGCGACTGATTTACAAGATTTAAAAAGAAGGCTGTCTCAAATGGTTGTCGCCTACAATTACGATAAAGAACCGGTAACAGCTGGAGATCTTGGGGCTGAA
>JADBKC010000187.1 GCA_014896555.1 Caryophanales bacterium
AAGCTGGAAGAAGGAAATGTTCCATTGGAAGAAGCGATTTCAATCTATAAAAAAGGGATGGAACTTTCTAAGCTTTGCCATGATAAATTGCAAGATGCGGAAGAACAGATAGCTAAGCTCATGACTGAAGAAGGAGAAAGAGAATTTCGCATTCAAGAGGAGGAGTAGACATTGTCCCAATGTACGTTGGCCGATTTTATGAAAGAATACAAACAAAAAATAGAACAGAAATTAAGTTTTTATATTTCTTCTTTGAACTCTCCTCCCGTTTTAAAAGAAGCAATGGATTATTCTTTACAGGCGGGCGGAAAAAGGATACGTCCGGTTCTTTTATTTGCGGCTATTCACTGTTTTGGAAAAGACCCGGAAAGGGGAATGGATGCCGCAGCCGCTCTCGAAATGATTCATACTTATTCTTTAATCCATGACGACTTGCCAAGTATGGATGATGATGATTTGCGCCGCGGAAAACCGACGAACCATAAAGTTTACGGAGAGGCAAACGCTATTTTGGCAGGAGATGCGTTATTGACGTATGCTTTTCAAATTATCGCTCAATCACCTGATCTGTCTGAAAAAGAAAAAGTGGCTATCATAGAGCAATTGGCTCAAGCGGCAGGACCGGAAGGAATGGTAGCGGGACAAGTGGCAGACATGGAAGGTGAAAATAAAGCTCTTACTTTAGAGGAACTAGAAGCCGTTCATAGAAATAAAACTGGGCGAATGATTGCCTTTAGCGTAAGAGCCGGGGCCCTCATCGGCGGGGCAACGGAAGCAGAATTGGCAATTTTCGAAAAATATGCCTACCATATCGGAATTGCGTTTCAAATTCAGGATGATATATTGGATATAGTCGGCTCAGAAGAAAAACTCGGAAAAAGAGTGGGAAGGGATATAGCGAACCACAAAAATACGTATCCGGCTTTATTAACCGTTAGCGGGGCGAGAGAAAAATTAAAGGATCACGTCAACCAAGCGATAGAAGAGTTGAACCATTTAGACATCGAGACAGCTCTTTTAAAAGAAATAGCCCAAATGATTGCCACAAGAGACAGTTAATATAGTGAAACTTCCACCAGTGGGGGACATCCCCCGCTGGTGGTTAGTTGAACCAAACGGGCATTTAGGGGCAGTTGTCCCACACTGTACTTTCAATAGAGCTTCAAGTTCTAGAAAAAGGGTTTTACTGCCCCTTAATGCGGGATGAAGTGAGATTTCCATCAATTGGGAGTTTTTGCATCCTTCTCTGATGATGAGTTGAACCAATCGGGGTATATAGGGTCATTCCCATATTGGTTTTCCATTGAGATTCGGATCCCTAGATAAAGGGTTTTACTATCTCTCAAAATGGTTTGTGGGGCTATTCGTTTTGTGATATGATCAATTACAAAGTGACATTTGCATCCACGAGATGCCGTTCGATGGCTCAGGTTCCAGTCTTATCAATAAATAAAGGCACTGCCGAAAAACGAAATCTCTTATACGCGAAAAAAGCAGGATTTAAGCTTTACGGACGGAAGCTTTTTGAAGAGCGACAGCTACAAGTCCGATTTGAATATGGGGATGATGCGGACGTTAAAGCGATCAAAGAAAGGAGCCGCTATCACAACGGTGTTAGCGGTTCTTTTTTCCCACTGTTCTAGTAGCGTGATGAAACGATTCAAAAATCTTATCCGTTGGGTGGAAAATTTCCGTTTCACAGAGCCGGTGATTCTAAACGAATTGGCTCTTCCAATGGTAGGCAGCGGTCCTTAATGCCTGCTTAAGCAGAATCATCGAAATCTGAACAGAATGAAAGTGAGTGATCCTATTGGATCTATTATCGATAAAAGACCCTTCTTTTTTACGGAATTTAAGCATAAAAGAATTAGAAGTATTAAGTGCAGATATACGCCAATTCCTGATTGAAAAGCTTTCTAAAACGGGCGGGCATATCGGACCCAATCTTGGAGTAGTGGAGTTGACCATTGCGCTTCATCGCTGTTTTCATAGCCCACAGGACAAAATTTTATGGGACGTCGGTCACCAGTCTTATGTCCATAAAATTTTAACGGGGCGCGCTGATCAATTTGATACGCTTCGCCAATATAAAGGTCTCTCTGGTTTTCCAAAGCATTCTGAAAGTGAACATGATGTTTGGGAAACGGGTCATAGTTCCACTTCGTTGTCTGCGGCGATGGGAATGGCCATTGCCAGAGATTTAAAAAAGGAATCATCTTATATTGTACCCGTTATTGGAGATGGCGCGTTGACAGGAGGAATGGCATTAGAGGCGCTTAATCATATTGGCCATGAAAAAAAAGACATCATTGTCGTCTTAAATGACAATGAAATGTCGATCGCTCCTAATGTAGGCGCTCTTCATAGCATGTTGGGCAGACTGCGAACAGCGGGGAAATATAATCGAGTGAAGGATGAATTAGAACAATTATTGAAAAAAATTCCGGCTGTAGGCGGAAAGCTTGCTCAAACCGCAGAGAAGTTAAAAGATAGCCTAAAATATTTAGTTGTCAATGGCGTTTTCTTTGAAGAACTCGGGTTCAAATATTTTGGCCCGATTAACGGCCACGATTTTCATGAATTGATTGAAAATATCCAGTATGCCAAAAAAACAAAGGGACCTGTGCTTCTTCACGTCATAACGAAAAAAGGGAAAGGGTACCAGCCTGCCGAGTCGGACAGAAAAGGAACGTGGCATGGAACCGGACCATATAAGATTGAAACAGGAGACATCATCAAACCGGTGGATGCTCCTCCGGCTTGGAGTGCGGTGGTCAGTGAAACCGTCCGAAAATTGGCCAGAACGGACAAACGAATTGTGGCGATTACTCCGGCGATGCCAGTCGGATCTAAATTGCTTGGGTTTGCTGAAGAATTCCCGGATCGGATGTTTGATGTTGGCATTGCGGAACAGCATGCAGCTACGATGGCTGCCGGTTTGGCTACTCAAGGAATGAAGCCTTATTTAGCCATCTATTCTACCTTTTTGCAAAGAGCATATGACCAGGTAGTTCATGATATATTCCGCCCTAATTTGAATGTGTTCATTGGAATTGACCGCGCTGGACTTGTCGGTGCGGACGGGGAAACGCATCAAGGGGTTTTTGATATTGCTTTTTTAAGGAGCTTGCCTAATCTTGTTTTAATGATGCCTAAAGACGAAAATGAAGGCCAAAACATGGTGTATACCGCATTGCAATATGATGATGGCCCCATTGCGATGAGATTTCCACGCGGCAACGGGCTGGGTGTGCCAATGGACAAAGAATTTACAGCCATTCCGATTGGAACATGGGAAGTGTTGAAAGAGGGCAATGATGCGGCTATTCTTACTTTTGGCACGACCATTCCTATGGCGTTGGAGGCGGCGAAAGAATTGGAGAAGCAAGGGCAGTCTGTCAAAGTGGTCAATGCCCGCTTTATTAAGCCGCTTGATGAAGAGATGCTTCTCTCGATTTTAAAGGAAAACATCCCTATTCTCACGATCGAAGAAGCGGTTCTTCAAGGAGGATTTGGAAGCGCGGTCATGGAATTTGCCCACGACCGTGGTTTCCATCATACCGTTATTGAACGCATGGGAATACCGGACCGCTTTATTGAACATGGCAGTGTCAACAAGCTGCTGGAAAAAATGGATCTTACTTCTAAACATGCGGTGAAGATTCTTCACTCCATCATTCCAGAAAAAAAGAAAAGGGCTTGATTATGAAAGTAAAA